>CAZRIB010000287.1:0-5535 GCA_964600035.1 uncultured Ardenticatenaceae bacterium
GAGACCTCTGCGAAACGTTGTGTTCCTAAGGGTTTTCAAGTGAAAATTAGTAAAAATGAATGTATTTAGTTGGGAATCGCTCTCTGCCTATATTAGCCGTTTAGATGTGCTGAGTATTGTGGATATTGCGCTGGTTACGTTGGTGATTTATACGGGCCTGCTGCTTATTCGTGGGACGCGTGCTGTTCAGGTGCTTCGTGGGTTTATTGGGCTGATACTGGTGTTTGTGCTTTTTTCTTCTATTGTGGATTTACCGGCGTTTAATTGGTTGGTGAATCAGATTCGGCCGACGCTGCTTTTGGCGATTCCTGTGATTTTTCAGCCGGAATTGAGACGTGCTTTTGAGCAAATTGGCCGGACAACGAATTATGTTCGATTTTTCAAGAAGAATGAAATTAGCCCGATTGTGATTGCGGTTAAGGAGGCTTGTTTACGTTTGTCTCAGAGGCGGCATGGGGCTTTGATTGTTTTTGAGCGGGATACGGGGCTGCAAGAGTATGTTGATACAGGGGTGTTGTTGAATGCAGAGGCTTCGCCGGAGTTGTTGTTGACGATTTTTAATAAGAATACGGAGCTTCATGATGGGGCGGTAATTATTCGTGGGGATAAGATAACGGCCGCAGCCTGTGTTATGCCTCTCTCTACCAGCAGCCTGTCAGATAGACAGATGGGGCTGCGGCATCGTGCTGGCCTGGGAATTAGTGAAGTGAGTGATGCGGTGATTGTGATTGTTTCGGAGGAGACTGGACAGGTGAGTATTGCCCATAACGGCCGTGTTATTCGCCGCCAGGATCCATCCCGTCTGGATGAAATTTTGCATGCTTTTTTGAACCCGCAAAGTGGCAAAGTGCGTCGGAGTAAACGGCCGTGATTCAAAAAGTACGTTCCTTTCTCTCAAACATATTCACATTTTTGGTTTCATTGGTACTGGCCTTCCTGATTTGGATCGTTGCCGTACAGGCAAACGATCCCATTCGTCAGGAAATTTTACCCGTCTCCGTGCAATTTGTGGGGCAGCCCCCCGATTCCGTTTTGGTAGAGCCAACCAGCCTGACCGTACAAGTTCGCTTTGAAGGCCCGCTTTCTCAGCTAACTGATGTGACATCAAAAGATTTTACGGCCGTTGTTGATTTATCCAACGTTTCCCTGGGGACACCGACCACTGTTCCCATCGAAGTTCAATCAAAAAAAACAGGGCTAACCATCCTTTTTACCGCGCCAGATACCGTTGACGTAACAATAGAAAAACTGGTATCTGTTGACATACCCGTTGTTTTAGACATCCGGGGCAGCGTAGCCAGCGGCCACACACAAGGCGAAGCGCTCATAGACCCGCAAGCCATCACCGTTTCCGGCACAGAGTCCCAGGTAAACTCATTAGACTCCGCCCGTGTCACCGTATTTTTGAATAACGTCAAAGAAACAAAAGTGGAAACCCTCCAACCCATTTTTTATGACCGATTGGGGAGAGTAACCAGCGTAAGCAATCTGATTTTAAGCACCAATCAGGTAACAGTGACGATTCCCGTTAGCGAATCAGCCGGGTTTGCCGAAAAAACCATCGTACCAAACATCGTTGGTACTCCGGCAGATGGTTACCGCTTGCTTAGTGTGCAGGTAAATCCGGAAACCGTTTTGATACAAGGTCGTCAGACGCAATTGAATCTTTTAAGCCGGGTGCAAACAGAACCCATCGACATCACGGGATTGGCAGAACCGACTCAATTTCAGGTTTCATTGGAATTGCCAGAAGGCATTACGCGCGACTCCCTGGAGCCAATTGTGGTTGACGTGGATATTGCCCCAATTTTAACGACAGCTATTTATAGCCGTGCGGTTGTTGTGCAAGGGCTGGATGAAAATTTTGAGGCTACAATTGTGCCGAAAGAGGTACGTGTGGTACTGTATGGCCCTGAGCTGGTGTTAAATACGTTGGCCGATGAAGAGATTCAGGTCACAATTGATCTGTTTGGCCTGGATTCTGGTGTCTATACCGTTGCGCCCGTGGTCACTGTGCCGGATCGGGGTATAGAAATTCGCACAATAGACCCGCCATTGATAAATGTGAGTATGACGCCGGTGGTTACACCGACAGAAGATATAACGAACACGGCCGTTCTCCCCTACAACACCATAACCATAGACACAACAACGCTGAACCCGGAAACGGCCGTACAAAACACCCAAACAAACCAACCCTCCCACACCTGGGTAGCAAAGCAGGAAAAACAAAAAAACAATGAGCTATAAACCACTCGTCGCCCTCGTTGGTCGTCCCAACGTCGGCAAATCAACCCTGTTCAATCGCATCATTGGTCGCCGCCTGGCCGTCGTTTCCGAAGTGGCCGGTACAACACGCGACCGCCTTTACGCCGAAAGCGAATGGAACGGCATCGCCTTTATGTTGGTAGACACAGGCGGCATGGAATTAACCGATGGCTGGAGTACAGAACCCCTTTCAGAAGATTCCGCCACCTTTATGCCAGCCATACGCCAACAAGCGGCCGTTGCCATTCAGGACGCAGAAGTCATCGTCCAGGTAGTAGACGGCACAGTAGGCGTAACAGCCGCCGACAGAGAAATAGCCGACATTCTGCGGCAGTCCAACAAACCCGTCATCATTGCCGCCAACAAGCTGGAATCCACCAAACTTACCAACAACGCCATGGAATTTTACGAACTGGCACTGGGTGAAGTAATCGCCATATCTGCCTTGCACGGCGTTGGTGTTGGCGACTTGCTAGACGCCATTACAGAAGCCGTCCCACCTGTTCCGGCCGAAGAGGAAGAGCCAGACGACTCCATTAAAATCGCCCTGCTTGGTCGCCCCAACGTTGGCAAATCCACCTTGTTAAACAAACTGCTAGGCCAGGAACGGGCGATTGTCAGCCCCATTGCCGGCACAACCCGCGATGCCATCGATACCAAACTAAAGTGGCACGGACAAGAGTTCACCGTTATCGACACCGCAGGCATTCGGCGGCGCGGCAAAATTGACCCCGGCGTAGAAAAGTACAGCGTGCTGCGGGCAATGAAAGCGTTACAGCGGGCAGATGTTGCCCTGCTCCTCATCGATGCAGAAGAAGGCGTGACCTCCCAAGATGCCCACATAGCGGGTATGTTGATAGAGGAATCTGTCTCTGTAATTGTGCTGGTCAATAAGTGGGATGCTGTAGAAAAAGACAGCCACACCATGTACTTGTACGAACAGCAAGTCCGGCAAGAATTAAACTTTTTGGACTATGTACCAGTCATGTTTATTTCTGCCATGACAGGGCAGCGTGTCAGCAAAATTTTCCCGGTGGTCATGGATGTGTATGAAGCGCGTCATTTCCGCATTCCAACCGGGCAGTTAAACAAATTTATGCGTGAAGCCACAACCAATCACCCACCGCCGAATAAGGGGGGTGTTCGGGTAAAATTTTATTATGCCACCCAGGTGAATGTTGCCCCGCCTACGGTTGTGTTTTTTGTAAACAAGCCGGACTGGGTTCATTTTTCTTATCAACGCTATCTGGAAAATAAACTGCGCGAACAATTTGCTTTTCCGGGTACGCCCATCAAATTCATTTTTAGAGCAAGAAGCGAGGACAGATTTGGCAAATAAAAACCGGCGAACACGTTGTTATGTCCATACTTTGCCCGGTATAGAAGAAATTGCCTGGCTGGAGATTCGCCAGCGTCTTGCGCCGGTGGATTTTGTGGAGACGCTTTATATTAAAAACCAGCAGGGACTTGCTGTTTTTGATTATGGGGGCGATTTGCGCCGTTTGGATGGTTTACGCACGGCTGAAGATGTATTTTTGCAGGCTGTGTTTGTGCCTAAACTGTCGCGCACCAAACGGGATTTGAACCAGATCAGGACGCTGGTGGCGCAGGGTGAATCTTTTGGGCAGGCGACAAATGCATTGATGCGTTTGCGTGCTTTTAGCAAGCCCCCGACGTTTAGTGTGGTGAGTCAGAAGGCTGGCCAGCATCAATATAAGCTGCGTGACGTGACGAAGGCTGTTTTGGCCGGGCTGGCGGCACGGCTGCCGCGATGGTCACCCGTGGCGCAGGGCGGGCAGGTGGTTGTGGATGTGAATTTGATTGGCTCGAAGTTGTTGGTGGGGCTGCGGGTAACGGAGGAGTCTTTGTCCCGACGATACGGCCGTCACAAAACCCCACATGCTTCCTGGGCATTACGGCCGTCTCTGGCCGCTGCCATGATCCAGCTAACAGATCCCCAACCCGACGACATCTTTTTAGACGTGATGTGTGGCAGCGGCACGCTGCTGCGTGAACGGCTGGCCTTTGGCCCCTATAACCGGCAGCTTGGCGGTGATATTGACCCGGTGCAGGTAAAGGCTGCAATTGGCAACACCAGAGATTGGAAACGCCGCCGTCAGCCAAAAGACCAGTTTTTAAGCTGTTGGGACGCTGCGGCGCTGCCTTTGGCTGGCGGTACGGTTACAAAAGGTGTGGCATATTTGCCAGACAGCGATATGCAGCCAACGGGACTGCCGGAACTGTACACCGGTACTCTGCGCGAGTTGTCGCGGGTATTGGCGCCGGGTGGGCGAGCTGTGTTTTTGAGCCGTGAATATGAGCTGGTGAAGGATGTGGTGCGGCAGGTGCCGGGGCTGGTTATTGAAACGGGGTATTCGGTTTTGGTAAACGGCCGTTGGCATCGCCTTTACATTGCCACCAAGCAATAACAGCGGCACACAACTTAACCCGGCGGCACAATATCAACAACTGTATCGTACTCGGCAAAATCCACCTTCCAGACAGAAGGTGGATTTTTTTCTGTCGCCGGTTCTATGACAATAATGCGGCGAATTTCCCAACTGTCTGGTTCAACCCATAACGCAATGTCTACCGGTTCTGGCCCGATAAGGCCGCCTGTCATGGTGTAGAGTTTGTCGGAAACGGCCGTTGCCGTTACCAACAGCAAGCCTTTATCCAGTCCCGCCTCGTTTTCCTGTTCCTCTGTACTGCCAAACGCCACATCCGACAAATCCTGCCGCAATATGGCCGACAACCCCGTGTTGGCATCAAACATCGCTCCCGGATTAAAGCTGGTGTCCGGTGGCACACGCTCCCACTGCCCGGTAACAATGTTGGTTTGCCACTGCGCTGCGCCGATATTGATTACCTGCACCTCTGTAACCAGTCCGGGAGCCGCTACTTTCACCACTGCCTGCGACTTGTCCGGGGCGACAAAGTAGCCGGTGGCTTCCTTAAAAGCCACAATGCCTGTCGGGTCTACATACGCCGGTGCGCCGGATTGGTCGATGGTAAAGGCGAATCCGGCCAACTGCTGCAAGCGGTCGGCGGCATGTTGGACAACTTCTTCCGGTGTGGGGGGTACGGCCGTTTCCTGCCCGCCACACCCCACCAACAACATCAACAAACCAACAAACAGCCAAACATGCTTCATAAACCCAGTGTATAACCGAACTACAAAAGCGTCTAGTACTCAGTCAAGTGTTCTTTGAGGATACAAAGATTGGTTCAATCTCGGAGATTGAACCAATCTAATCTCTCATTTCA
>CAZRIB010000288.1:0-5518 GCA_964600035.1 uncultured Ardenticatenaceae bacterium
CTGGGCAGGATTCATAAATTCATCCAGCCGGTGGGCATTACCCGACTCTGTTAAACCAATGCAAACGGCCGCATACCCTTTACTCAACGGAATATTGGCATCTGTACTGCTGGCTACAAAGCGAGGATTGGCACACCCTACAAATTGCAAAGCATCGGCGGCCATCTGCACCAATGGATGGGATGCAGGCAGTTGACCGGCTGGTCTGTTACCAATGAGCTGGCGTTCAACTGCGACACCTTGTGCCCGGTAAGCGGCTGCCAACTGGTCTGCAAGCACCATTACCCGGCTTTCCAACTCAGCCAGCGCCTCCGGGGCTTCCGACCGTAAATCCAGCAGCAGTTCCGCAGATTGGGCAATGGTGTTGATGCTGGTTCCGCCGGAAATCACACCAACATTGTACGTCGTTTTGGGTGATGCGGGCACTTCCAGCCGGGCAATATCGGCGATGAGCTGCCCCAGCACATGAATGGCGCTGGCACTGCCAAACTGCCCCCATGAATGGCCGCCGGGTGCAGTGACGGTGATGCGGTAACGGCGCACGCCAATGGCCTGATGGGAAATTTGCCCAAACAAACCGCCTTCTATCACCAGATAGGTGGCATCGCCCCCAAATTGGCTGACAACGCGGCGCATCCCGTTCAAATCGCCCAGCCCCTCTTCGCCCACATTTGCCACAAACCAGATGTCGGCGGGCAGGGTGATGTGGTTTTGGCGAAGGGTATCGGCCAGGGTAAACAAGCCAGCCACACCTGTGGAGTTGTCGCCCAGACCGGGGCCGTAAATACGGCCGTTTTCCTTGCGTATGGTCAGGTCTGTGTCAGCGGGGAAAACGGTATCGCTGTGGGCTGTTACAATGACGGGTGGATGAAGCGGCTGCGGGCTGGGGAAACGGCCGTAAACATTATGCAGCTCATCCTGATCAACATCCACCAGCCCCAATTGACGAAACTGTGTTTCAATGTAAGCTGCCCGTTCTGCCTCGGCAAAAGTAGGTGCCGGAATCTGCTGCACGGCAATGGCACGGGATACGGCCGTGTCGGCCTGTGTCTCTACAAAATGTAAAGCCGCCTTCACTGCTTGATCGGCGGCCAATTTTTTTATCATGTTCATGCGCTGCTACCATCCACTGCTAACCGCTTAACGGCCGTACCAACAACAACCCTATCAACGCCACCACAATGCCCAAATGAAGCAGCAAGTTACTATCGACAAACCAACCGCTGCCCGGGCCAGGAAAAATTTGCAAAATAAAATTCACCACAACCAACAGCACGCCAACCAACGGCAGTAAGCCGGGTTTTTCAGCCAAAAAGTCGCCAATTTTATCTATTAACTCATTCATTGATGTGCTCCAGCAAATAAGGTTCAAAATAAGGGGTAAGACGCTCAGGTAAACGGCCGTAAATCACCACACCATCCGCCGCATGTTCCTCCGCATCCACCTGCCCCCGCTCATGAAACAGCGAAACCAAATCACCCCGTTTATACGGCAGCTTCACCCGAACAGAAACCAACTGCCCCACCATAACCGCCTCAATCGTCACCAACAGCTCAGGAATCCCCTTACCCGTCTGTGCGGAAATCGGCACAACCGGATACGGCACATCCAGTTCAGCCAATGGGTTCGTACCGGGCGGCAGCAAATCTACTTTATTCAACGCCACCACCATCGGCAAATGGTCTACTTCCAGCTCCGCCAACGTATCTTCAACAGACTCCATTTGTGCCAGCGCATGGGGATGTGTGGCATCCACAACATGCAGCAGCATATCCGCATCCTGAATCTCTTCCAGTGTTGCCCGAAAAGCCGCCACAATTTCAGTCGGCAGCTTTTGGATAAAACCGACCGTGTCTGTAAAGAGCAGTTCCCGGCCACCGGGCATAATAATTTTCCGCGTGGTGGGGTCTAACGTGGCAAAAAGCATATCTGCCGACAGCACATCGGCATTACTGAGCGTATTGAGCAGTGTCGATTTACCGGCATTGGTATAACCGACAATCGCCACCACCTTTAGCTCCGTTTGCTGGCGCTTGACACGCTGCTGTTCACGGCGGGCACGAACGGTTTCCAGTCTGCCTTTAATATACGAAATACGTCGTCCAATTTCCCGGCGGTCAGCTTCAAGCTGAGTTTCGCCGGGGCCGCGCAAACCAACACCACCGCCTGCGCCACCAGCCCGTCCGCCTGCCTGCCGGGCCAAATGCGTCCACATGCGGGTTAGCCGTGGCAATCTGTACTCTAACTGTGCCAGTTCTACTTGCAGCTTGCCTTCACTGGTTTTGGCGTGCAGGGCAAAAATATCCAAAATGAGTGCTGTCCGGTCTAGCACTTTAATTTCTTCGCCAAATATCTTTTCCAGTTCACGTTGGTGGCGCGGGCTGAGTTCGTCATCAAAGATGACTACGTTGACTTCCAGCTCCTCCAGGAGCATTTTGATTTCTTCGATTTTGCCGCTGCCGATGAATGTGGCGCTGTTGGGTCGATCCAGTCGCTGGAATGTGCTGCCCACAACTTCGAGATGGGCTGTTTCGGCCAGACGCGCCAGTTCTGTCAGGCTTTCTTCTACCGGCAGTAACGGCCGTTCCTGCTTAAACTCTGCCCCCACCAAAAAAGCACGTTCCCTGGGGGAGCCGGTCGGAATCAATTTTGTGGAAATAAATCACCTCCAATGGAATCACCTAAGCAGGTCAATCCATCAATCCAGTTACCTGCATATCTCTTGGATGTTCAACCTGGTATGAAAATTCGATTTGCCCTTCCTGGTCAGGCGCAAGCGAGAGATGCCATTCCAGCATATTCAGGTCTGATTTTTCAGCAGGTTCAGGTTTTACAAAGTCCAGTTTTACACGAATTTGCTCATGCCGGGAAACAGGCAGTTGGTCTTCAACGACAACATCGATTGTTTGTGGCAGTAAATTTTTCAATTTGATGGCGTAGCCAACTTTTAGCTGCCGGTTGTCGCGCAGCAAACGCTTGTCTACGTCTCGTTTTACCAACTCACGCTCAACGGTGATGCGCTCTTCAACGCCAAGCAGCAGTTCCAGTTCTTCACCACGAGCAGTATGTTCTATGTGGGTTTTACCAATAAATTCGTTATCGACAAATAAATTGGCCTGACCGCCCAACAAGGGGGCGCTGCCGCTGTTGGTGACGGTTGCCCGCCGGAATACGGCATCTGTGTGGCGGGGAATGGTAATGTAGTCTAGTTTTGGGGACAGTACCAGCCGTGAAAGGGTGGTTTTGTGGGGTTCGCCATCGCTGGGGATGTCTACGGCCGTTTGCACTTTGAAACGAACGGCCGTTTCGCTGTTTTCCGTTTCAGCCATCAACATCTCCGCCGGCACAGGAGCCGGAGCGGCCATCGCCACCATCTCCGGTTCCGCATCGGCGGGCGGCATGGCGGCTGTTTTTGCCATTTTTGCCCGACGGGGTACGGGCGGGCGGTACTGGTCAATGTACCAGGGCGTTAATTTTGGCAAACGCTGGTTCAAAGCGGGCTGGGCGGTGGAAACGGCAAGGGCAACCTGTTCCCAGGGCTGGCCGGTGTTCTGGGTAATTTCGGCAATCATGGTTAATTCCAGGGAACGGCCGTTTTCATCCGACAGCAGACGCACATCATACAAAGGCCGCCAACCAGCCTGCCCCACCACATAGCTAATTTCCAGCGAAAATGCACCGCCTTCTTGAACCAGTACCTCAACCTGTGCTTCAAAGCGGCGGCGGGGGCGGGCACTGGCTATCTGCTTCAGCTCTTCACGGCGCTGGGTCAATGTTTTGGTCAGTTCCCGCTGTTTTTGCTCCAACTGGCGAACGGCCGTCCGCATTTCTGCATCCTGTTCGCGAATAAAAGCGACCAATGCGGCTTGTTCGGCAACGGTTGTTTTGCCCCGGGAAAGTCCTTTGGCGTATTCATTGGTAGCCGTGCGCAGTCCATCGACATATTTGGCGTGTGCCTGCCAGCCGCTTTTCTCATCTTCCAGAACCCGCAGTTCATCTTCTAACTGCTCTATTTCTTTTTCCAATGTCCGCACCCGTTCGGCAGGTGTCTCCCGGTAAAATCGTTCGACAACATCGACGCCGTTAATCTGCACTTTTGCCGTGCCCATACCGGCCGCCCGCAATGATGCCCGCTCCAGGCTGATGGGGAGATCGCCAACAAGGAGCTTGTGTGTGCCGGGTTTCAGCTGGCTGCTGCCGGTTAGTACCACACGCGCCCGGTCTGGGTATACGGTTACGGCCGTTACGTTTGCATTGATTGTTATGTCCATTTCTGTCCCCTGTTGGTAAAAATTGGATGATTATGCTGCCCGGCGAATGGGCAGTTCAACATGGAATGAGCTGCCGGGATATTGGGTTTCGGCCGTGCCTAAACTTTCTACCCAGATACGGCCGTTATGTGCTTCCACAATCCCTTTGGCAATGGGCAGGCCCAAACCAGGCCCGCCGCCCATAAAATTGGTTTTGCTGGATGAATGGGTAGCCGCATCCAAAGTTGATGTAAATTTCTCAAAAATACGGTCTAAATCGGCCTCATCAATGCCAATGCCCGTATCGCTGATACACACATCAACATAGCCATCGAATTCGGCCGTTACGCTTGAATCCATTACCAACTGAATCGTGACCGTCACCCGGCCACCTTCTGGTGTAAATTTCAACGCATTTTCCAGCAGTTTAACAAATACCTGTGTCAGCCTTTCCGGATCACCATAAATAGGTTCGGTAAATTCAGGCGGCATAATCACCAATTCCACCAGCCTATCCTGAAAATGTGGCATCAATTTTTGGGCAGCCGCTTCCACCAATTTGTGCAAAAACAGTTCCTGATAATTGACCGCATAAGCATTCATTTCCAGCGCGGCCACGTCAATAATGTCTTCAATAATTTGCTGCATCCGGCGAATGCCGTTGTCCAACCCATCCAAAAAGAGATGTATACGCGAAATTTCATCTGGGGAAATAGCCCGGATCATCTTGGCGTACCCTTCAATAATGGTTAAAGGGGTACGCAGTTCGTGTGCAGAAATTGTCAAAAACTGCGTCTTGGTGGTTTCTAGCTGGGTCATTTTTTGCTGCAATGCAACCAGCTTTTCCACCATCTCTACCCGGTCAAGGTCGGTCGCTAATAATGAAATTTCTACAGTGGCATATGTAAAGGGGGCATCTAACGCTTGCCAACAGGCCAGGCATTCTTGCGGGGTGAATGTTTCTGGCAAATAACGGCCGATTCCTTCTTTCAGCAGCCGCAAAATCCACAACCACTCTGCCGCCAAAGGAGCATCATAACCAACGGCCGTTATGGCCCAAAACTGCATATTGGTTTTGACAATATCCGGCAGCAGCCCCACATTTTGCCCGGCAACCCGTAAAAATTCAGCAATCTCTTGCTCATCTACCGACAAAGTGCGTCCCCGGCTGAAAATGTCGGCAATGAAACGACCACTCTCATCAATGAGCCACTGCTTGAGCTTTGCTAACAACGAACTGGATACCTCTTTGGCGATTGACGATTAA
>CAZRIB010000289.1:0-5517 GCA_964600035.1 uncultured Ardenticatenaceae bacterium
TTTTTAGAGAGATATGAACAGTTTACGCAGCAAGCTCATGATGACATTTCTGGTGGTCAGCGTGGCGGGAACGCTGATTGCGGCGCTGATTGTGTCTAATTCCAATGCACGGGCGCTGGATGATTTGATGTTTCGGCAGGCGCAAACGAATTTTGCCAGAGAGGTGCAGTTGTATTATGAGTTAAATGGTTCCTGGAATGGCCTGATGGGGAGTTTGAGACGCCGCCATAATCAGGAACAAGGTGCCCCTTTGCCGCCGTTTGCGCTGGCGGATGCAAACGGCCGTATCGTGTTTCCGGCTGGCTCTTTTTCGCAGGGGCAGGTTATTCCTGAAGAACGGCTGAAAGAGGGTGTGCCCATTGTGGTGAATGGAGAAACAGTTGGCACACTGCTTCCGTTTAATGAACCGCGTGCCCGTAATTTGCAGGAAGAGCTGTTTGTAGCCCAGACAAACCGGGCGTTGATTATTGGAGCAATGGGGGCAACGGCCGTTGCCATTATTCTGGCCGTTTTGTTGGCCGAAACGTTCACCCGTCCCCTGCGGGAATTGGCAAAAGCCAGCCGCCAATTGGCAAAGGGTGAGCTGGGCAAAACCGTGCCGGTACGCACCCAGGACGAATTGGGCGAACTGGCGATGGCCTTTAACCAGATGAGTGCAGAAATTGCCAAAGCCAACCAGCAGCGCCGCCAAATGACGGCCGATATTGCCCACGATTTGCGTACACCGCTAACCGTGTTGTCGGGTTATTTGGAGGCGATGGAGGACGGAACGCTGCCAGCGACCCCGGAGCGCATTCATTTGATGCAAAATGAGGTGCAGGCGTTGATGCGGCTGGTTTCTGATTTGCGGACGCTTTCTCTGGCGGATGCAGGGCGTTTGACGATGCAGTTGGAACCGGTGGATGTGGCGGCGTTGTTAACGGCCGTACAGTCGGCCTATGTGCCTCAGGCGGCAGAACAGCAAGTTGCCATTGAGGTGCAGGCGGAGCCGGGGCAGCAGTTCCCTTTGGATGCCGCCCGAATGCGGCAGGTGCTAAATAATTTGGTTAGTAATGCGCTTCGTTACACGCCTGAAGGTGGCAAAATTGTGCTGGCGGCTGAAATGGAAAACGGCCGTTTGCGCCTTACCGTTACAGACAGCGGCAAAGGCATTCCGCAAGAAGATTTGCCTTATGTGTTTGACCGGTTTTACCGGGGCGATAAAGCTCGCACGGAAGGGGAAGGGGAGTCTGGGCTGGGATTGGCGATTGTCAAGTCGTTGGTAACGGCACATGGGGGCACGGTAACGGCCGTTTCGCCACCCCCGCAGCAAGCCCAGGGAACTCAATTCGTCATGACGTTTGCCAATTCTGAGAAAACAGGCTGATTCATTGCCAAAAACACCAGAGTTGCATACAATCCCGTCCGCTTAATAACGAAACGTTCGCACCCGACCCCCAAGGTCGGGTTTTTTGCGTATATAAAACAATCTCAGTTCGAAGATAAAAATGGGACGCAGATTTGCCCGATAAACGCAGATTGATGGTTATTTTTTCAGGCCAACATCTTGAAAATAATAAAATCAGCGTTATCTGCGTCCTAATTCCGAACTCAGGTTAAATTGGTAGGTGATTCATGATGCAGCCCAGACAAGATATTCGTAACATCGCTATCATTGCCCATGTCGATCATGGTAAAACGACATTGGTAGATGGCATGCTGCGCCAGACAAACGTTTTCCGGTCTAACCAGACCGTGGAAGAGCGGGTGTTGGATGCCAACCCGCTGGAAAAAGAGCGTGGCATCACGATTTTGGCAAAAAATACCAGTGTGCGCTACGGCGATACCATCATTAACCTGGTGGATACCCCAGGCCATGCCGATTTTGGCGGTGAGGTAGAGCGGGTGGTGAATATGGTGGATGGTGCACTGCTGCTGGTGGATGCGGTGGAAGGCCCGATGCCGCAAACACGCTTTGTGCTGCGCCAGGCGCTTCAGCGCGGGGTAAAGGTGGTGGTTGTGGTGAACAAGATTGACCGCGATGCTGCCCGTCCTGAAGAAGTGGTGAATGCCGTTTTTGACTTGTTTATTGACCTGGGCGCATCGGAGGAGCAGGCTGAGTTTCCGGTGGTGTATACCAAAGCGCTGGAAGGGAAGGCGGGGTTTGCGCCGGATGATTTGGCCGATGATTTACGGCCGTTATTTGACACCATTGTTGACTTTTTGCCACCGCCCATTGTTGATCCTGACGGCCCGACGCAAATGTTGGTGACCACGCTGGAATACAGCTCTTATGTGGGCAAGATTGCCGTTGGCCGTTTGACTGCCGGAACCATGAAGGCCGGTCAGACGATTATGCACATCACCGCCGAAGGGGAGATGAACCCGGCAAAGGTGACGAAGTTGTATACGTTCAAAAATTTGCAGCGTGTAGAGGAAACGGCCGTGTCTGCTGGAGACATCATCGCCGTTGCCGGTATTCCCGATGTCGGCATTGGAGACACACTGGCAGACCCCAATGACCCACGCCAACTGCCCCCCATTACCGTAGAAGAGCCAACCGTGCGGATGACGTTTGCCATTAACGACAGCCCATTTGCTGGCCGTGAAGGTAAATACGTCACCAGCCGCCAGATTCGGGAACGGCTTATGCGTGAGCTGGAAAGCAATGTTGCCCTGCGTGTGGAAGAAAGCGACAAAGCGGGCGAATTTATTGTGTCTGGGCGTGGCGAGCTGCATCTGGCTATTCTCATCGAAACGATGCGCCGTGAAGGGTATGAATTTGCTGTCAGCCGCCCAGAAGTTATTTTCCATGAAAGTGATAAAGGCCTGCTGGAGCCGTTGGAAGATGTCTTTTTGGAGGTCCACAACGACTATTTGGGCACAGTAACCGAGATGATGGGCCAGCGGCGGGGTGAACTGCTGCACATTAAATATGGCGACGATGGCACGGTTTACACAGAATACCGCGTGCCTACCAGAGGCATGTTGGGTTTTCGGCAGCCATTTTTAACCGCAACACGGGGTACGGGCATTTACCACACCTTACTGCATGGGTATGAACCTTACCGGGGCGATATTGAACTGCAAGAACCGGGGTCGTTGGTCTCTTTGGAAACGGGTACGGTGAGCGCGTATGCCTTGCAGCATCTAACGTCGCGGGGGGTCTTTTTTGTGCGGCCTACAGAAGAGGTTTATGCCGGGCAGGTAGTGGGGCAGCATATTCGTGATGAAGAGCTGGTGATTAATGTGTGTCGCACCAAGAATTTAACGGGGCATCGGGCTGTACCGAAGGCAATTGTGGAATCGCTGCCAGACCCAAGGATTATGTCTTTGGATGAGTGTATTGAATATCTGGGGAGTGATGATTTGCTGGAAGTGACGCCGGACTCTTTGCGGATTCGCAAGAAGGAGCTGCGCCATGATATTCGCGCCAAGCAGATTAAGCGGGCGAAGAAGGAAGTGGCGTAGGCGAAAATTGGTGTTTGACTTGACCAATTTGGTTGACATGGTTAACATCGTTCCCGATTATTAACAACTTATCTTCATTTCAGGTGTGCCACAGCCCGGATGCTGGGCACACAATGGGGGAAGACCGGTGACCTGCCCTGGCAGGGAGTCCGGCACTGTCCCGCAGCGGTAACTGCACTTAGTACACGTAACCCGAAGTCCTTATACCGTTTTCCGATGAAATTACCAGAGTACTCGGTCACATGTGAAATGAGGGATTAGATTGGTTCAATCTCTGAGATTGAACCAATCTTTGTATCCATCAAAGAACACTTTACTGAGTAAGAGGTAGGGTACATGGAAAACGGATAATGGATGACTGAATACGGATAGTTGTGCAGAAGTCCGAATACCCGCCTGGAATGTATGACGCGTCTCCTTCGTGGAAAAAGGGCAGCGCGGCAAATTCTTGTCGAGTAAACTGCCCACCTATCAGGTGGGTTTTTTGTTACGAGACTGGTTGGCGAATTTGTAAGCGGCCGTTTCCCTTGTGAAGCGGCTTTTTTATTTACGGCCGTTTCCAGCCCAAAGAAGGCAGGCGTTGAAAAACAGCAGGTAAGCAAGTGGCAGGTTACATGAAGAACCAACAGCTTGCCGCTCACTTTAATCTTCAATCAATTAATCTTTATTTCGCAGGAGGAAAGATGAAAACGAAGTTGTATGTTGTATGGTTGGGCATGGTTGTGCTGGCTTTACTGTTGGCTGGCTGCGGCAGCGGCGAGGCCAGTGAGGAAACGGCCGCTTCCGAACCAACGACCATGGCAGAAACGGCCGTCCCCACAGAAGCCCCCGTAGTAGAAACACCGACAGAAGCACCAACGGCCGTTCCCGAACCAACCGAAGCCCCAACAGAAACACCAACCGAAGAACCAATGGCCGCTGCGCCAGACCATAACCTGACCGACGGC
Organism: uncultured Ardenticatenaceae bacterium; assembly: GCA_964600035.1. Taxonomy (GTDB): domain Bacteria; phylum Chloroflexota; class Anaerolineae; order Promineifilales; family Promineifilaceae; genus CAZRIB01. Next base: position 4,398 of record CAZRIB010000289.1, read on the forward strand.
TGCGTAGACAATTACGATCCCACAATCGACTACTTCCCGGAAAAAGTAGAAGTCACCCACACCAGCGGCTTCACCGTTGAATATGGCAATAACTACAAAGTAGTAACCATCCTTGCCCCTTACACCGGCGCAGAAGAACCGGCCCAATACCTGTTGGTGCAATGCGGCACACCCGCCCCGGAAGGCTTTGAGCAGGCCACCCTTATCGAAGTGCCGGTAACGCGCTTTGTCGCCATGTCTACCACTTACTTGCCTGCGCTTGACGTGTTGGGACGGCTGGATGCCCTTGTGGGGGTGGACTCCGGGCTGTATGTGAGCAATGAAACGGTACGCGCCATGATCGCCGATGGCACTGTGGCCGAAGTGGGCAGTGGCGCAGATGTGAATGTGGAAACGGCCGTTGCTCTGGAACCCGACCTCATCATGACCTACGCCTCCGGCTTTGCCGACTACGACGCCCACCCCAAACTGCAAGAAGCAGGTCTGACCGTCGCCCTGAATGCCGAATATCTGGACCCCTCACCTCTGGGACGGGCTGAATGGGTCGATTACATTGCCCTCTTCTTTAATGAAGAAGCCGCATCAGAAGCATGGTTTGCCGATATTGCCGCCGACTATGAGACAACCAAAGCCCTGGCCGCCAATGCAGAAGACCGCCCGACTGTCTTTGCCAACACACCCTTTGACGGCACGTGGTACATGCCCGGCGGCCAAAGCTTTACCGCACAGTTACTTGCCGACGCCGGCGCCGATTATCTTTGGGCAGACGACGACAGCGCACCTACCCTGTTCCTGGACTTTGAGTCTGTATTTGAACGAGCGGTTGATGCCGATTACTGGATTAACATTGGTTTTTACAGCTCATTGGCAGATTTGGCCGCCGCCGATGAGCGATTCCAGGATTTTGCCGCGTTCCAAAACGGCCGTGTCTACAACTTTGATGCCCGAGTCAACGAAAACGGCGGCAACGACATTTACGAAAGCGGGGTTATCTTCCCCAACATCGTGCTGGCAGACCTGGTAAAAATCTTCCATCCCGACCTGCTGCCAGACCATGAGCTATACTACTATCGGCAGATGGAGTAAAAAGTGAGCAGGTGGCAGGCGAGCAAGTGGCAGG
>CAZRIB010000290.1:0-5516 GCA_964600035.1 uncultured Ardenticatenaceae bacterium
AAAACGAGGAATTACGCAATGAGTTGGTACGGTTGAGAATGGTGCTGCGTGCCTTACGCACTTTGCATGAAGTCACCTTAAATATTTCGCCTGCCACCGATGTGGTTGCTTTGCTAGACCGCATTTTGAAGGCCTCGCTGGTAAGCATTGGGGCAATGGACGGCTCTTTGATGTTGGTTGATGAGGAAAGGAATGAAATGGCGTTTGCGGTGGTGCATGGCAGTGTGCGCGATACGCTGCGAGGCTACCGGATTCCGCTTGGCACGGGCATTGCCGGATGGGTTGCCAAGCAGGGCGAACCTGTGATGTTGGCCGATGCCCGGCTGGATTCACGATTTTCACCGCAGGTTGATAATGTGTTTCATTTTCATACGCGCTCGTTGTTGTGTGTGCCTTTGCAATACAACGGCCGTACCCAGGGTGTCATTCAAGCGCTTAATAAAAGTAACGGCCGTGAATTTACACAAGCCGACTTAATGCTGTTGGGCGCTGTTGCCCAAATCGCTTCAGCCGCCATCCACAAAGCAGAAACTGTTATCGATTAGCCGGGGGAATATAACTCTGGGCGGCGGTCGGCAAATACGGGGATTTTTTGGCGGACTTCAGCCACAACGTTCAGGTCGATAACGGCCGTTAACAGCGCCGCCGTTTCATCTCCCTCCACAACTGTTTCTCCCCAAGGGTCAATCACCGCCGAATGACCAAAAAAACGTGTGCCTTTCGATTCGCCTACACGGTTGCAGGCCACCACAAACATCTGGTTTTCAATGGCACGGGCACGAAGCAAGGTGCGCCAATGTGCCAGCCGTGGATGGGGCCATTCTGCCGGGACAAAAACCAACTGTGCGCCGTTTAAGGCATAGGTGCGGTACAGCTCTGGAAAGCGTAAATCGTAGCAAATGGACAACCCCATCGCACCCCACTGCGTTTGTACCAGCGTTAACTGGTCTCCGGCCGTCAGAAATTGGTCTTCGTCCATCAGGCGAAAGAGGTGGGTTTTGCTGTATTGGCCGATGCGCTGCCCCTGGTTGTTGAAGAAAACGGCCGTATTGCCATATTGCCCCGCGCCGATGAGAGAGAGCATGGAACCAATGATGTGGAGGTTGTAGGTGCGGGCTAGCTGGGATACGGCCGTAAACAAGCCCTCATCCAAAGAAGACGCATATTGGTCAGCGTGTTCCAGGTCGTAACCAGTAGACCACAGCTCTGGCAGCACCAACACATCGGCCCCAGCCTCATGTGCCTTCGCCGCCAAATGCTGTACATGGGCAAAATTCACATCTGGCTGCCCCAAGGCCACATCCATCTGCCCTAATGCTATCTTCAATTTCATAACACTCGCCTCTTAGCCAATCAAAGGTATTTTTGAACAGTTTCTGTCAGCCGCATTAAATCGTAAGGTTTTTGCATGTAGGCAGTCACATAACTTGGTTCAAGCTGTGCTTCTACGTGCTTCTGGCTGTACCCTGAAGAAACAATCACTTTGGCATCGGCATTGATGCTTTTTAGGGCTGCCAAAGTTTCGCCGCCTGTCATGCCCGGCATGGACATGTCCAGCAAAATCAAATCAATCTCATTTTGGTGTTCCCGGTACAGATGAATACCAGTCAACCCGGAATCGGCCGTTAACACACGTACAGAAATGAGTGACAAAATGTCTTTGACTGCCTCACAAACGGCCGTTTCATCGTCAATCACCAACACGGTTTTCCCGGTTAATGGCTGTTCGGTTTTTTCTGATTTTGGCTTGTTGGCAAGAGCCTGTTCTTTGGCTGGCGGTAATAAAATGGCAAAGGTTGTCCCTTGCCCCGGTTTGCTGCGCACGAAAATACCCCCTTTGTGGTTGCGAATAATGCCCTGAACGGCGGCCAGTCCCAGTCCTCGTCCGGTATATTTTGTGGTAAAGAAGGGGTCAAAGATGCGGCTCATGGTTTCTGCATCCATGCCGCTGCCAGAATCGGTCACTTCCAGCATGATGTACTGACCCATTAACAGGTTGCTGCCGCCACGGAACCATTCTGGCCCGGAAACGGCCGTGTCCCGCACCAATTTCGTTCGCACAACCACAGACCCAGCCGCATCGCCAATGGCTTCCACACCATTCAGTATCAAATTCATCAACACCTGCTGAAGCTGCCCATGATCTGCTTCAATGGCCGGTAAATCCTCCGCCAGCTCATGGTGAAAAGCAATATTTTCCGGCACAGCCACCTGAAACAAATGCAGATTGTCCAAAATCAACTCGTTCAAATCCACCACCTGCGGCACAAAAGGATGTTTACCCGCATAAGTTAGCAGTTGGCGGGTTACTTCTGATGCCCGCTCTGCGGCCATCACAGCCTTTTCCACGTGCTGTTTAGCCGGATGGTCGTCTTCTAGTTTTGCTTTGGCAAGCTGTGCCTGCCCCAACATAGGCACCAGTAAATTGTTAAAGTCATGGGCAACACCTCCGGCCAAAACGCCCAGGCTTTCTGTTTTTTGGGCTTGCAGCATGGCTGTTTCCGCTTCTACCCGCCGGGTAATATCTTTGAAGGATATGACCAACCCTGTCATGTTGCCGTCTTTATCCAAACGGGGGCTGTGGGTAACGGTCAGCCAGCCTTTTTGACCGTTAGGGAATTCATATTGAATTTGAGGGATTTGGGTCACAATACCTGCTTGCAGGCTCACATTAATTTCGTCAGGTTTATCCTGGTAAATGATGCTGCAAATTTCCATTACAGGTTTATTGATGACTTGCTCCCAGGGCACACCGGTTAGCTGTGTCATATATTGGTTCCAGTACCGGATGGTAAGTTTTTTGTCTGTAACAACAATGCCTTCATCGACGCTGGTCAGGATGGTTTGTAAAAATCCTTCTGTTTCTGCAAGGGCGGCTTCGGTCTTTTTCTTGTCGTTTATGTTGATGTGAACGCTGATGTTGCCGGTGACTTCGCCTTGGCTGTTGTATAAGGGTGTTGCCTGTATGGCTGTCCAGATTAAACGGCCGTCTTTGTGTTTAAGCGGCAGTTCATAAAAATCGACTTCGCCTTTGCTGCGACGCATGGTTTGCTGCTGTAAAAAGCTCTTGTCTTCTGGTCTGACTAATGTTTCGCTGGGAATGGAGCCAAGGAGTTCCTCCTGGGTGTAGCCAGTCATTTCACAAAAACGGCCGTTTGCAAACGAAATACGGCCGTTACCATCCACAACCACCAACCCACCCGGCAAAGCCTCCACCAACGTACGATAACGCCTTTCACTTTCCTGCAGTGCTTTTTGCGTCTCCTTCATTTCAGCCAACTGCTGCTGCACCTGCGCAAACAACTGGGCATTCACCAATGCAGCCCCCGCCTGATTAGCCAAAATTTGCAGCAATTCTAAATCCGTATCAGCAAAAGCCTCATCATCATAATGCTGCACCCCCATCACCCCTACAACCTCATCATTACTAATCATGGGCACATACAAAGCAGAGCGGGGCCGTTTTCCATCGCCAATATCTACTATGCGCCCAATAGAACGAAGCCGCTTCACTTCCGAATTCAAATTCAAATTAAAGAATCTGGCCTGCCGGGTTCGAATTGTGTCACTTACCGGCCCTTCTCCCAGATTCATAACCGGCACATCAGACGGATCGACTTCTTCGCCATCCACAATTAAAAAACCAGCCGATATTTCATTGGTTTCACTGTTATACAGGGCAATACTTAAATGAGGGGCTTGCCATAATTTTTGGGCAATTTCCCGGTAAATTACCCAACAAATTTCGCGCACATCCAATGATTGTGCCAGATGACGGCCTACATAATAAACCGCTTGAAGGGCTTTGTTTTTATGCTGCAATGCTGCGTATTGTTGATAAATTGAATCGTTAAATCGAACCATGTTGTTTATACGGGGTGTTTGTAATAGAAATTGCTAAAATGTTTACCTTGGATCAACTACTGGCTGTTAAGAAGACTGTACTCAACTTTGGCATCATACCATATTTTTGCACAAAGACTTTAGTCGATTTTTCTATTAGTTGCTCGACTAAAGCCTTACGCCAACAACTTGTATAAGATTTTTTTCGAGCGTCAGTGTGTATTGCCGAATTAGGTGTTGTAACAAAGTTTGTGACTCTGGATTTTGTGTATCATTATTCTAAAGTAAAATCAGCCCCCATAAACTAGTCATTAGTACCCTTGCTGGTGCAGTAAGCGTTCAAATTAATTGGTCTATTCAAAACGCTTACCCTGGCTGGTTGTGAATCCTCCATACGCTTTTTTTGCAATTTTTAATCACATTACGCGACAAAGGTTACCATATGAATTACATGGCTCAACGAGTACGCCACTTTGGCACAACGATTTTTGCTGAAATGACAGCCCTGGCCAATGCGTGTCAGGCAGTTAATCTGGGGCAGGGCTTTCCGGATTTTGCCGCTCCGGATTTTGTGAAGAATGCGGCACAGGCGGCGATAGCTGCCAATATTAACCAATACGCTCCCAGCAACGGCCGTTCCCGTTTGCGCCGCGCCATTGCCCAAAAAATGGAAACCCTTTACGGCCGTCCCACCAACCCAGACACAGAAATCCTCATCACCCACGGCGCCACAGAAGCCATCTTCACCACCATCATGGGGCTGGTCAATCCGGGCGACGAAGTCATCCTCTTTGAACCCTACTACGACTCCTACGTCCCCGCCATTCACATGGCAGGCGGCATCCCCAAATATTACACCTTGCGCCCGCCCCACTGGGAAATTGACCTGGATGCTCTGGCGAAATTGTTTACAACCAAAACCAAAGTGCTTTTGCTCAACACCCCCCACAACCCAACCGGCAAAGTATTTACTCTGGCAGAGTTAACGGCCGTTGCCAACCTGTGCCAGCAGCATGATGTGATTGTGGTAGCCGACGAAGTTTATGAACACATTGTATTTGACTCGCACCAACACCACGCCATTGCGGCCTTGCCCGGCATGGACGGCCGTACCGTCACCATCTCCAGCCTGGGCAAAACATTCAGCGCCACCGGCTGGAAAGTCGGCTGGACAGTGGCCGCGCCCCACCTAACACAGGCCATCATGCGCGTTCATCAATTTGTTACCTACAGTGGTGCAGCCCCCCTGCAAGAAGCAACGGCCGTTGCCCTGGAAACAGCCAGCCAAAACAACTACTATCAAGAATTACGCAGCAGCTACCAGCAAAAACGCGACCACCTCTCCCGACTCCTCACACAAGCAGGCTTCACAGTCATTCAACCCCATGGCACATACTTCCTCATGGTAGACATTCGCCCGCTTGGTTTCAAAAACGATGTCGAATTTTGCCAATTCCTCACCAAAGAAGTGGGAGTAGCCGCCATTCCGCCCAGCGCCTTCTACCACCGGCCAGAAGATGGCGCTGGATTAGCACGGTTTGCCTTCTGCAAAAGCGATGCCATGCTCACCGAAGCAGGTAAAAGGTTACAAGCATGGCGCAGCACAACTGGGTGACAAGGTGACAAGGTGGCAAGGTGACAAGGTGACAGGGTGACAGGGCGACAGGGCGACA
>CAZRIB010000291.1:0-5484 GCA_964600035.1 uncultured Ardenticatenaceae bacterium
ATTACTGGATACGGGTCCCAGGTAACCTGAAGTCTGATTTTCTAAAAGCTTTTTGCCGGTCACATTACGGCCGTTGCTCCTCCATCTTTCACCATCAAGCCGAAAACGCCTGAATCCCCGTTTGCGCCCGCCCCAGAATGAGCGCGTGAATGTCATGTGTCCCTTCGTAGGTGTTCACCGTTTCCAAATTCATCACATGGCGAATCACATGGAACTCGTCCGAAATGCCGTTGCCGCCGTGCATATCTCGCGCCATGCGGGCAATGTCCAGCGCCTTGCCGCACGAATTGCGCTTCACCAGTGACACCATTTCCGGGGTGGCCTTGCCTTCATCCATCAGGCGGCCAACGCGCAGTACCCCTTGCAAGCCAAGGGTGATTTCCGTCATCATGTTAGCCAGTTTGAGTTGGATGAGCTGTGTGGCCGCTAACGGCCGTCCAAACTGAATCCGCTCCATTGTGTACTTGTGCGCCGCAAACCAGCAAAACTCCGCCGCCCCCAACGCGCCCCAGGCAATGCCATAACGCGCCTTGTTCAGGCAGCCAAACGGCCCCCGCAGCCCCTTCACATTGGGCAGCAAATTCTCGTCAGGGACAAAGACCTCATCCATCACAATTTCGCCGGTAATGCTGGTGCGCAGGCTGAACTTGCCTTCAATTTTCGGCGCGCTCAACCCTTTCATGCCTTTTTCCAGAATAAAGCCGCGAATGTCACCATCTTTTGCGCCAGCCGCATTTTCGCCCTCGCCATACGCTTTGGCCCACACCACAAACACATCGGCTATGGGCGAATTGGTGATCCACATCTTGTTGCCATGCAAAATCCAGCCGCCGTCTGTTTTTGTCGCCCGCGATTCCATACTGCCCGGGTCGCTGCCGTGATTCGGCTCTGTCAGACCAAAGCAGCCCACCCATTCGCCGGTCGCCAGTTTGGGCAGGTACTTTTGTCGCTGCGCTTCTGTACCGTAGGTGTAGATGGGGTGCATCACCAGCGAGCTTTGCACGCTCATGGCACTGCGGTAGCCGCTGTCTACGCGCTCTACTTCCCGCGCGATTAAGCCATAACAGACATGGTTCAGATCGGCCGTTCCATATTTTTCAGGCAGTGTTACGCCAAGCAGCCCCATCTCACCCATCTCGTAGAAAATGTTCCGGTCAAAGGTTTCGCTGCGGTTGGCTTCCAGCACGCGGGGCATTAGTTTGTCCTGGCAGTAATCGCGTGCCGCATCACGTACCATTCGCTCTTCGTCGGTTAACTGTTCATTGAATAAAAATGGATCCATCCAGTTAAATGTTGGCTTTGCCATTGTTTTGTCCTTTTTTATGAAAGTGCTTTTTGTAATTGATCATACTTGTTCAGGAAATAGTGGCCGGTGGCCGTAGGTTATTTTTTCAATGATAGCGCAAATTGACGGGCACGAGACAAGACCACGCTGCCGCCAATGGCAAGCAGTGCAGCCAGCGCATTAAAACCGACATCCCGCAAGTCATAAACGCGGTTGGGCAGGATGGCCTGGATACCTTCATCTATCCAGCCTAAAAGAATGGTTATGATTAGGGCAAGCAGGGTTGGCTTGGGGACATGGCGACCTTGTGCAGCACGTTCTTTGAGGGCTTCGTGAATGAGTAAGGCCACAACTGAATATTCGATGAGGTGACTGCGTTCTGCCAGTATGGTGAGCCGTAAAAAGACGATGAGGTAGGCGCCGGCAATGCCTAAAAAGACGCCGATTTCCAAACCGTGTGGCCGAACGCTTAACCCCTGAGTCAACACGGCCGTTCCTACCAACAGCAGTCCCAACCAAAAAGCCGCACCAATCAACCGTTCATCCTCAATCAGCCCCAACAATTGTTGCACCCGGCCAAGCGTCGCATAAATAGCCGTTACCACAACCAAGGTTAATAACCACAGCCAGCGTTCCCGTTTAGATGAAAAGAAAGGCATGACCCAACTATAATGCACAACGTTGACAAAACAAACCCAGCAGATCCAAATTTTCGACACGAATGGCACGAATGACACGAAAAATACATTCTTAATTCGTGAAATTTGTGTTATTCGTGACAGAGTCTATATCTACAGAAACTTTGAAATCCCGTTACTCACTTACCGTCCGGCGCTGGCGAATCTGTTCATACAGTGCCATCGTCTCCGGGGCAGGCGTCATACCCCACTGGTCTCGTAAGGTTTGCTGGCAGCGATCATATATTTGCAGGGCAAACGTCCAATTTCCCTGTTCAGCATAAATTTGCATCAACAGCCGGTATGCTGCCTCCCAACTATCGTCTCTGGCCAAAATTGCGTGGCACACATCACTCGCTTCTTCCCACATCTGCTGGTCTGTCAAAAGCTGGGCCAGCCGTTCTGCCGTACGCAAATAGAGCGCAAGCAGTCTGTCCCGTTCTGCACCCAGCCACACATCATAGGGGTATGCCTGCAAAAAATTACCCTGGTAAAGCTGAACGGCCGTTCTGTAACAACGGACTGCCTCTGCACCATCTTTTCCCCACTGCCTATCTCCCTCTGCAATCAGCCGCTCAAACTCAGCCGAATCCAGCCAAATATCAGCCTCTGGCCGCAGCCCATAGCGCAGCCCTGTGCGCACAATGAATGATGAAGGTGCGTGCGGTCTGCGGTGGGGTTCCAATACATTACACATCGCGCTATACGCAATTTTGAAGTCACGAACCGATTCTTCATAAGTCGCATCAGGCCACAACATATCGCAAATTTGTTCCCTGTGCAGCATCTGGCCGCGATGCGACAAAAAAAGCAAAAACAACTGTAATGCTCTCTTACGATTCCACGCTTTCTCAGGAATTTCATGAATCGGTTCCTGCCTTCCCAGCCACAGTTTGAGCAGGCCGAAAGTTTGAATGCGAAGTTGGTATCCTGGGTGAATTTCCAGCGCGGCAAACCCCATTTGTGCCAACAATTTTTTGGCGTAGGCATATTCTGCCTGGCTGTCGCGGCAGTTATCACGGGCAAAAAGGAGCAGCGGCACAACCTGGCGGGTATCAATTGGCCCAAGCAGGGTTGTTTGGGTAAGCAGCATGGTGTAATGATGCGTGCGACAGAGGGTAAGAAGCTGGATCAAATCGCGTTTCAGGCGGGTTTTGTCGTTTTTATCATGCCAGTTGAGGCACTGCCACAGGAGAGTGATGGCTTCGCCATGTGGATCGCCACATTCGCGGAAGCTGGTGTAGGCTTTGGCCAACCATTCTTGTGCAGGATTGTGTTGACGTGCCTGTACATAGGCAGCGCCCAATGTTGCAGAAATGTTGGCCTCTATCCACTCGTCGCCTGCTTCACGGGCGATGGCGATGCCTTGTTGGGCAGCCTGCACGGCCGTTTCGATATCCCCCCGAAAGCCATGTGCCTGGCAAAGCCCCCAACTTGCTTCCACCTTCAAACGAGGCACATCCAGCTTGTCGCTTATGCGAATGGCTTCTTCAAAACAGCGAACAGCTTCCCGGTAGCCTGTGTCATTTTTAGCCAGCATCCAGGCATGGCCCTGGCGCATAAAGCCAACGGCCGTTACGAAGTCTGACCCCAATGCCCGGCCGCGTTCTGTCCCCTCGACGGCCGTTTCCATTGCCGCCCCCTGCTCGCCCAAAAAAGCCAACACCAACGAAAGAAGCAGCAGCGTTTCCCGATGCGCACGAGGCCGAAGCACCGGCTCCCGTCGTTCCGCCTCCGCCTTCTCCTCTAACAAACGGCGCGCCTCCGCCAGCCGCCCGGTACGCAGCAAAATTCGCACCGGCAGCTCCACTTCCGTCGGCCCTTCCTGCCGCAGCTCCTGCGCCTGTGCCTGATAGTGCCGGGCTTCCTCACTGCGCCCCAAATTCAACAAATTCTCCGACATTAACTCACACAACCGCGCCCGGCTTTCCCTGTCTTCCAAACCATCAGACAGACGCAGAGCTTCTTGCAAGAGCCGCTCTGCCTGGTTCGGATTCACCGTATCCAGATAAAAACGTGCCATGCCACGTAAAGCCTGCCCCAATGCTGGCAAATTGTTCAAGGCGCGGCTGCGCCGTTCTGCCTGCTGATACCAGCCCAACGCTTCATCAAAACGGCTGTGCAAACGGGCTATATCACCCAGGTAGGTCAGCAGCGGCGGATGATTGGCTAAAATTTCGGCAGGCAGTGCGCCAATCCATCCGGCCAGCGTACCTAGCCGGCCAACACGCACCATTTCACGACCTAACGTTTCTAACTGAACGGCCGCTTCTTCAAAAGCACCCGCTTGCAGCCAATGATAAATGGCTGTTTCAGTGTCCTGGTTTTGCAGGGCAAAGGCTGCCGCTTTATTATGGGCAGATTGGGCGGCGGCGGGCGCAAGCTGCTGTAACAGCAGTTCGCGGAACAGGTGATGGTAGCGGAGGTGGCCTTCACCCTGGTCTACCACAAAAAGGGCGTTTTCCAGCAGGTAGTCCAGAATTTGCTTGCTGTCGCGGCTGCCGCGCAGGTAGTCACATTTTTGGGCGGTCATTTGACGCAAAACGGCCGTTATTTTCAAAAAAGCCTGAATATCCTCCGGCAGTTGTGCCAAAACTTCTTGCGTCAAATAGGCAAACAAATCCCCGGTAGAACCAGAAAGTTGGGCAACCGCTTCAGCAATTGTCGCGCCGTCATCCTTTTGCAGATGTTTCCACACCAACTGCAAGGCAATCGGCCACCCTTCCAACTTTTCAATCAGCAAGGCGGCCTGTTCCAGCGTCAGGGGATGGCCGTACAAGTTACGAAAAAGGTCATCTATTTCTTGGGGTGTAAAGGCCAACTCCGATTGCTCAATTTCCAGCACTTCTCCCTTTATGCGCCAATTGAGCAGAGAGGGTAAGGCAACCGGCTGCCGCGCGGCTAAAATGACGTGCAAATTTGCAGGGGCCAGCCCAATGAGTCTGTCCAAAATGTGCAAGGGCGCATTGGCCTGATTGAGCAGGTGGGCATCATCCACAATGAGGAAGAGGGGCGTGTCTGGGGAAGTGACACGCACACATTCGTTGAGCAAGGCATCGATAACGGCCGTCCAGGGGTACGTGCTGCGGTGGCTGCTCCAACTTTCCAACACCGCCAACGGCTCATCAGAATAACCGGACAGCGAACCAGAAAAGGCATAAAGCAAGTGCGCCAAAAGCCGCTGCGGATCATTGTCTTCTGCATCCAGCCTGTACCAAATGGCGGTTTGGTCTTGATTGTTCAGCGCGGCCAAAGCGGTGGATTTGCCATAGCCTGTACCAGCCTGCAAAATGGTCAGCCGGTAATGGGCGGCCTCTAGCAGGCGCTGGGTCAGGCGGGGGCGATGGAGGATATATTTTTGGGGGCGTGGCGGTGTTAATTTGGTACGGACAATGAGACTTGCTTTGTGCATGGGTTACGGCCGTTTACAGGATGCAGGAAAAGTAATACCGGGTAGTTATTGGGAGGGATTGTAGCCAGCAGCAAAGGGGTGGTCAAACAGCCAGCGCTGCAAGAAAAGAA
>CAZRIB010000292.1:0-5450 GCA_964600035.1 uncultured Ardenticatenaceae bacterium
ACATCTGTAGCCATTGCCCGCGCCATTTTGGGCAATGAGCCGGCATAAAAATGGCATGGGGTAGAAGGTTATCTGCTCCCCAATCTCCAAAGGAAATTGCTATGTACTTAGAAAGATTAACGGCCGTTCGTCAAAAATTTGATGATTGGCAAATTGACGCCCTTTATATCACCAACCCCGTTCATTACCGTTGGCTCAGCGGCTTTACCGGTTCAGCCGGTAAACTGCTCATCACCCAAACAGCCGCATATTTAGCCACTGACTTCCGTTACTGGGAGCAGGCCGCGCAGCAGTCACCCCATTTTTCATTGTTCAAACTACAGCGTACGGCAGGCGAAACGGCCGCACTCCTCACCCAGGCACAAGCCACCCGCATCGGGTTTGAAGCCAGCCACCTGACCGTTGCCGATTACCACGACCTGCCCAAGAATGACACCATCAAATGGGTTCCGCTTTCGGAGACGTTAGAAATGTTCCGCCGGGTAAAAACGGCTGCCGAACTGGAGAAAATTCAAGCCGCCGCAGCCATAACCGATAAGGCAATGGCCGCCTTTCCCCGACTGGCAAAGCCGGGCATGACTGAACTCGCTCTGGCCTGGGAATTGGAAAAATTAATGCGCGAATCCGGGGCAACGGGGCTGGCTTTTCCCATCATTGTGGCTTCGGGTCCAAACGCCGCCCTGCCCCACCACCGCCCTGGGGAACGGCCGTTACAAATTGGCGACACCATCGTCGTAGACATGGGGGCAGAACTGGACGGCTACAAAAGCGACATGACCCGCACCTTCCATCTAGGCAGTGACCCGGCAGACGACTTTTGGCGTGTTTACAACATTACCCTGGAAGCCCAGAAAACCGCCCTGGCCGCCATGAAACCCGGCATGACCGGCAAACAAATGGACAGCCTGGCACGTGATGTCATAACCGCAAATGGGCACGGGGAACATTTCGGTCACTCACTGGGTCACGGCGTGGGGCTGGACATTCACGAAGCGCCCTGGCTTTCCCAACGGTACGAGAAAATGGTAATTGGCGCAGGCGAAGTGGTAACTGTTGAACCGGGCATTTACATTCCCGGCTGGGGCGGTGTACGCATTGAAGATTTGGTCGTCATGGAGCCGGATGGCGTTCGCTTTTTGAGCCACTGCCCCAAAGAGCCGGTGATTGTTTTATAAAGAGATTGGGGATTAGAGATTGGAGATTGCATACAGCTATGCTGTTCAATCCCCAATCTCCAATTTTCCAATCTCTAATAATCACTATGCCTGCTTGCGCAAATAAACGATGCCGGAAACAGCCAGTGCCAGCATACCCGCACCAAAAACAGCCAGCCCGATAATCAGGGAACGGCCGTTTCCTCCATTTGCTGCCCCCGCTGTTTGAGAAACAGGCAGTGTGGGCACGGCCGTTGGTGCAGGGGATGGCGTCGCGTAGGCAGAAACGGCCGTTGGCGTTAATGTGGGTGTGGGGGAAGGTGTGGCTTGTGTGGCTAAGGAAACGGCCGTTGGTACACTCGTAGGCGTTGCCGTGGGGTCAGGCTGGCGCACCAAAAGCTGCTCCCCTGGCTGGATAATCGCATCAGCCGTCAGCCCATTCAGCACCAGCAGCTCATCAAGCGTCAGCCCATACGTCAGTGCCACCTCCCACAACGTTTGCCCGGCGCGAACCGTGTGCATTAAAACAGGCGTGGGCGTAGGCGGTGGAAGCTGCCCCTCAGCCAGACGAATGATCAGCGTTTCCCCCGGCTGCAAAATAGAATCCTCTGTCAAATTGTTGTACCAGAGCAAATCAGCCAGCCGCAAATTGTAACGGACAGCAATCGACCACAGCGTTTGCCCTTCCTCCACAACATGCGTCAATGGGGGCGTAGGCGTGGGCGGCGGCTCAGCCCCATCTGGCAGCCGGATGATAATTTCCTGTCCCGGCTGGAGGAACGAATTTTCTGTTAGCCCGTTATAAAGCAGCAAATCAGACAGCTTGACATCATAATGAGCGGCCAGCGACCACAAGGCCTGTCCCTCCTGCACAATGTGGGTAATCGAGCCATCCTCTGCCGGTTCTGCCAGATCTATAGGGGTAATAATTAACGGTTCAGGGGATGTTTGGCTGCTGGCCGGTGCGGGTGGGGCATCTGTGCGGCGCCCCACAACCAGCACGTAAAAGTTCTCGCTGCCATTTGTGGCGTAAGCCGTGCCTGCTTCTGTGTAACGCTGTGTGATCAGCGTGTTGTAGTGGACGGGGCTGTTAATCCACCAGTTTAGCCCGCGGCTGGGTGTCATGCCCGTGCCGCCAACAATGTTTTCTACAACATAACCGGAGTAACCAGCGGCATTAGCCCGCGTTTGCGGCGTTGAACCGCCTTCGCCGACATGACTGCTAAAAATGGTGTTGGCCGCCATGTAATTGGCCTGATTTTGTGCCGCAGCAGCCAGTGTGGAGTTGTATTGAAAAGGAGGCAGTCCATTGTTTGCCCGAAACTGGTTGATCAGGTTGAAAATTTCTGTGGCTGGCCCCTGTGCACCTGCTTTTGTGGGGTGGCTGCCCGGTAAAAGCAGGAAGATGATAAGGAGTACGGCCGTTACTATTTTTTGTCTACGATTCTTGTCCATAGAAAATAATTCATGATTCATATATCTGGTCATCTGACACTTTTTAACAGCAAGGAATTGGACACGGATTGACACAGAGAAACACGGATAATTTAGCTAAAAATCTGTGTCACCTGCGTCTATTACCCAGTCACGTGTGAAATGAGGGATTAGATTGGTTCAATCTCCGAGATTGAACCAATCTTTGTATCCATCAAAGAACACTTGACTGAGTACTATCTGCGTCCTGGTAAAAACTGTGATGATGAAAGCAAGCCGCAAGTGTAATTGGCAAACGTGCTATTTCCACTGCAACTTTATTCGTTAATCATCAATTTTTAATCTTTAACCTTTTGTAAAATGCGTCAAATTGGGGAATGACAACCCGCCAATCATACTGCCGGGCAAACACGGCCGCTTCCTCTCCCAGCGCCTGCCGTTTTTCTGGCGAATTCAGCAAAGCAAGCACTGATTGGGCAAATTGTGCCGGTTCATCTGCCAAAATGAGATGACGGCCGTTTTCCACCGGAAACCCCTCTGCCCCAATGCGGGTGCTAACCACCGCCTTGCCTGCCGCCATTGCTTCGATGAGTTTGAGGCGTGTGCCACTTCCTACACGAAACGGCATAATCATCACCGATGCCTGTGCCAGATACGGCCGTACACTCTCCACCCAACCAGTCACCGTAATGCCGTCCATCTCATGCAGGCGTGCCAGCCGGACATGCGGCTTTTGCCCCACAACAGCCAGCGTCGTTTGTGGTCTTTGTGCCTTAATAAGGGGGAAAATTTCGTCAGCAAACCAAAGAACCGCATCCACATTGGGCCGGTAATCCATCTTGCCGGTAAACAACAAATCAAACGTCGTGCCGGGGTCAGCCGGCCAGTTGGCTGCTGCCCGCGCCGCTGCCCGCGCCATTTCCTCCACATCCAGGCTGTTGGGAATGGCCGCCATCGGCTTATCTGGCTGGTTAACCAATGCCTGCAAAAGCTGGCGATCCGTTTCCGAAACGGCCGTAACACCATCCGCCTGACGACACGCCCACCGCTCAAAACGGCGCAAACGCAGCACCTGTACCGAGGAATACAGCGCAGCCACCCACCGGCGGGGAGTGCGGAAATCGGTGAGCATGTTGCGCTTTTGCAGCTCCGTTTCTGCATTGTGATTGTCAAAAATGATTGGTATCACCTGATTGACTACGCGAATATCCTGAATATAACGCGCTAATTCAATACCTTCAATTTGCACCAAATCGAACCGGCGTGTATCTTGCGCCAATCCACGCAGCACGGTGGCAAATTCACGGCTGTAGAGCCTGTGCGCCATGTCTGGCAGGGTCGTTGTTAAAAGCTGCCATAGTCGCTTGCCAGTTGAGCGGGCTGGTGCAGGAACCGGGTACAGCTCGTGCAGATGCTGGCGTAACGGCCGTATCGCCTCATCGTCAACCGTCTGCCCCTGCTCCACAAAGGTCAGCAGCGTTATTTCGTGCCGCTGCGCCAGCCCCTTGATAATGTGGAAGTTCCGCAGGGTTGTTCCCTGGTGCGGCGGATATGGCAATTGTGGCGTTAAAATTAATATGCGCATCAGCCCCCCACTCTCGACTGCCCGGCCACATTCCGGTACAAGGCCAAATGCTGCCGGGCACTTTTCTCCCAACTAAATTGGGAAGCCTGCCGAAATCCAGTTTCAATCATTTGGCTGCGCAACTGGCTATCCGAAATCACACGTGCTATTTTTTCTGCCCAATCGTCTGCATCCTCCGGGTCATCGACCATCATGCCATCATTGCCAACAATTTCTGGCAGTGAGCCGCGACGGCTGACGATGACGGGGCAGCCGCAGTGCTGGGCTTCCAATGCGGGCAGGCCGAACCCTTCATAAAAGGATGGGGTTACCAAAACGGCGGCGGCGTGGTAAAGATGGGCCAGCTCTTCGTCGGGTACGCCGGTCAAATGGCGCACGTCGTTTTCCAGATGCAAGGTCTGTATGGTGGCAAAAATGTCGTCGTAAATCCACCCTTTTCCGCCTACCAGCACCAATGGCACGGAAACGGCCGTTTCCCGGCGCAGCAGGTGGTAGGCTTTGAGAAGGGTTGGAATGTTCTTGCGGGGTTCCAGTGTGCCCACATGAAGGATGAAACCGGCGGGCAGGTTGTATTTTTGCAGGGTTTGGGTGATGGCTTCCGGCGGAAACGGCCGTGTGTACAACGGGTTGGCCGCCAGATGAACGGCATGCACCTTATCCCCATCAGCCTGCAAATGAGTCAACACATCTTCCCTGGTGGCAAAACTGTCACAAATCACAGCATCTGCCCGGCTGACTGCCCACTGAATTTGTCCGGCATAATACCGTCTGCTTTCCGCCGTTAAAAATTGCGGAAAATAGATGAAGTTCAGGTCGTGAACGGTGATGACAAACCGACGCGCGCCAAATGCCGGGGGGATAAAGTCAGGGCTGTGGAACAGGTCTAGCCGCCTGGCTGCAATTTCTGCAGAAAGTGCCCATTTTTCCAGCCGGTGGTGGCAAGGGGTGTATAAATTCCCTCGGTGGAAGTGTGGTGTGTTGGGGGCAAGGAAACGGCCGTCGCGCCAACTTTGAAACACCACATACTCATTCTCTTTATCAATCGCCGCCAATGCCGGGAGCAGATGAAGCACATACTGGCTAATCCCCCCCATCTGGTAAAACGGCATACGAACGTCAATACCAATTTTCATAAAAAAAGCCCATCTTGAATCTTGACTGCCCCGAAAAAAGCCACGAATTACACAAATTTCATGAATTTTTTCTCTGGTGCTTCTTTGCGTGCTTTAAGGTAACTATACAGCAGGAACACAGAGCGGCACGGAGAACCACTAAGT
>CAZRIB010000293.1:0-5447 GCA_964600035.1 uncultured Ardenticatenaceae bacterium
ACCAATTACTCTGCCTTATGAAACTTCTCCTCGCCTTCACCCCTTTCCATACCCCCGCCTCACCGCCGTTTGGGCTGGCCTGCCTGAAGGGGGCGCTGGCTGCCGCCCGGCCAGAAACGGCCGTTCTCGTGCGCGACTGGAACCTGGCCTTCTTCCGCCGCTGGCTCAACGGCGAGATGCCCGACCTGTGCCGCCACCACCCCACCCACCTGCTGGGAACCGTCTGCCCGTCGCTGCTGGTAGCAAACGGCCGTGGCCGCCAAATGCTGGACGGCCTGAGCCAACTACCCACCACACCAGAGGCGCAGACGGCGTACATGCAGGCGGCACAAATGCTGGACGACGTGTACAACCGGCTGGCCGCTTTTTACGCCGACATCCTCTTCCCCTTTGTGGAAGGACGGCAAAAACTCAGCCGCAAAGCCGCCGATGCCCTCTTTGGCGCGGAACTGGCAGAAGTGGCCGCCGAAAAACCAGATGTCGTCGGCTTTTCCATTCTGGCGGAGCAAAATTTGCTGTACGCGCTGGCGTTGGGCAAGGTGATCAAACAGCGCTTTGGCATTCCCATTGCCCTGGGCGGGGCGATGATGTCCCACCTGGACCCGGTGGAGCTGCTGCAAGCGTTCCCCTGGCTGGACTTTATTTTCTTTGGTGAGGCAGAAGGTTCCATTGTGGAATTTGTGGATGCGTGGCCGTCGGGTGAATTTGGCGGTATTGGCGGGCTGGCTTTTCGGGGGAAGAACGGCCGTATCAGCCAACACCAGCACGCCCTCCCCCTCGACCTGACCCAACTGCCGCCGCCCGATTTCAGCGACTACCCCCTGCACGACTACATCGCGCCGGAGCCGGTGCTGCCCATCATCACCAGCCGGGGCTGCTACTGGGGCAAATGCACCTTTTGCAGCCATACACGGCCGTATGGCCCCGCCGTCCGCGTGCGTAAACCAGAACACGTCATCGCCGAAATGGAAACCCAAATGGCGCGGTACGGCGCACGCCGCTTCCTGTTCGTAGACGAAGCCATCTCGCCGCGCATGATGCGCCACCTGACCCGCGAAATTTTGGCGCGCGGGCTGGACGTGCAGTTTGGCATGGAAGGGGTGCGCGTGGAAGAGGCATTTGACGAAGCGCTGCTGCGGCAGGCACACCAGGCCGGGCTGCGCTGGATTTACGTGGGCATCGAATCGGCCAACCAACGGCTGCTAGACCTGATTGAAAAGGGCATCACCATCGAGCGCGTAGAAAAGCTGATTGCGCTGTGCCGGGAGGTGGGCATTGTGCCCCAGTTGTCCTTCATTGTGGGGCTGCCGGGCACAACGGTGGCCGAGCTGCAAGGAGAAATCGCCTTCCTCAAGCAGCATCCAATGGACAGTTCGTCTTTTGTGCTGATGCTGGGGTCGCCGCTGCACCTGCGCGCCGAAGAATTTGGCGTGCGCGTGGAGGAGCAAGAGGTGCTGTACACCACGAAAAACGGCGTTGTCCACGCCCCGCGCTTCCATTTTTCCATTACGGAAGGGGTGTCGCCGGTGCAGGCGGATGCGATGGTAGAGGCCGCCGGGCCGTACCCGAAGATGCGCCCCCATCTAGGCGAAGTCCATGCCACGCTGCTGGCGGATACGGACTTTTTCCACACGCAGGAACGGCCGTCTCCCCCCACTGTTGGCGCAGAAGCGGCTTTGCAAACGTTAGCCCGCCAGCGAGAAGAGCGTGGAGAGGTAAACGGCCGTTGGTTCCTCCACGCCGCCGCCTGCCTGGAAGCACAAGAACGGTGGCAAGAAGCGTTCACCGTTCTGCAAGGGGCGTTGGCACAAGACACCCCCCCGGCAGAACGTGACGGCCTGCTGCTGCACACCGCCGCCCTGCTCAACCGGGCTGGCCGGTCACAACAGGCGCTGGCGCTGCTGCAAAATGGCAAAAAGCAGGCCATCCCGCCCGTCTGGCACACAGAGCGGGTGCGTGCCTTGTACGCCCTGGGCGATGCCGCCAAAACCCTGCGCGAAATCAAGGCGCAGCTCAAAGCCGGGCACGAAACCCGCTGGATTTATTACGTGCAGGGGCTGTGTCTGGCGCAAAGCAACCGGCTGCGCGATGCTGTGGCTGCATTGGACAAAGCCGAAATGCGTGACTGGCTGGAGCCGGACATCAACGACACCAAAGCCGACATTTTGGCGCGCATGGGGCAAACGGAAGCCGCTCGTGCCGAACGGGAAAAGGCCGGGCGCAAGCGGCGTTATTTGATGGTTGGAGATTAGAGATTGGAGATTAGAGACTGGATAAGGAGGGAGAGATGAACAGGAATGTAAAAATTGGAGTGGCTGCTGTTGTGATTCTCATTATCTGGATGGTTGTCTCGCCGCCCCGTTTTATTTTGAATATCACCAAATCGGTAGAGATTAGCCCGGAGAGCGGGCAGGCGCTTGTGGAAGAGTATAACTGCCGCCAATGTCACCAGATTGATGGCCTGGGCGCGATTAAAGCGCCAAATTTGGCAGGTATCACCACCAGGCTGGATGAGGTGGCGATTCGTATCTGGCTGCGAAACCCCAAGGCAGTAAAGGGCAACACGGCGATGCCCAATTTCCACCTGTCGGACAGTGAGATTGAGGCGATTGTGGCTTATTTAACGGCCGTTGATAATCAATCGCAATAATGGGTGGTTGACGAATAACGATTGAGAATTAACAAGATTGAGGATGGCATAATGGAACTTCAGGAAATTTTGGAAATTTCATCGTCGCGCCACCGGCATTTGTGCCCCCGGCAGGTATTGGGCGCACGGATTGGTCTGGCTGGGGCGAAGGCGTTAGGGCTGGCCGTGCCGCGTCATGACAAGCGGCTGCTCGTCTTTACAGAAACGGATGGTTGTTTTGCCGACGGGCTGGAGGTGGCAACGGGCTGCTCAATGGGACATCGCACGATGCGGCTGATGGATTATGGCAAAATTGCGGCGGTGTTTGTGGATGTGAAAACGGAAACGGCCGTTCGCGTGTTTCCGCGGTTAGATGTTCGGGAAAAGGCATTGGCCTATGCGCCAGAAGAAAAGAAACATTACTTTGCCCAACTGGTCGGCTACCAGCGCATGCCGGATGATGTGCTGCTTGCTGTCCAACCCGTCCGGCTAACTTTGTCTATCAAAGAAATTGTGAGCCGCCCAGGGGTGCGGGTGAACTGCGACCTTTGTGGGGAAGAGATTATCAACGAGCGGGAAGTTGTTGGCAATGGGCAGACGCTTTGTGTGGCTTGTGCCGGTAACAGCTTTTATGAGGAGGTTGCGCTGGTGGCGGAACGGCCGTTCTCAATACATGCCCGCCCAGACGGTGACATCTGACACTTGCCAAACATTTAACAATGGCCTATACATGGCAGCATAAGCGTCACTTATCAAAATTTTTGGAGGATAAACAATAAATGACTGACAAACCCAAAGCCCACAAACAGTTTATGGACGAGTTCCCGGAGATTGCCAAAGGGTATGAAGCAGTAGCAACGGCCGTACACGACGCCGGCCCACTGGACGAAAAAAGCCGCCAACTGGTTAAACTTGCCCTGGCCATTGGCACCCGGCACGAAGGCGCCGTACACGCCCACACCCGCCGCGCATTAGAAGCTGGCCTCACCCCAGAAGAAATCAAGCAAGTCGCTGCACTGGCCGTCACCACCCTGGGGATGCCCAATGCTGTTGCCGCCTACACCTGGATCAACGACATTTTAGCCGCCTAGCACGTCTCTATTGCAAGTAAACAAGGGTGGCCGCATCATGCCACCCTTACTTCATTACTATGGAGGCAATCCTGACCCATGAGAAAAGTTATCCTGCTGTTTCTCATCATCTTTCCTCTTTTTACCGGCTGCACCACACCCCAGGCCGAAGCCTACGTAGACTTAAACAAACTAGAGCCACTTCCCCAGGCCGCGGCCACCGATATTAAGCCCCTGCGTGTGGCTGTTGCCGCCATCCTCTCCCCCACCGGCTCTGTAGACAATTACCAGCCGCTGCTGGACTACCTGAGCAAAAAGCTGGACAGACCGGTAGAAATGGTGCAGCGGCGCACTTATGCAGAAGTCAATGAACTGGTAAAAACCGGGGAAGTGGATTTGGCCTTTGTTTGCACCAGCGCCTACATTGTGGGCGAACGGGAATTTGGCATGGAACTGCTGGCCGCCCCTCAAGTAAAAGGGGAAACCGTTTACTATTCCATTTTAATTGTCCCTGCTGACAGCAAAGCAGAAAGCATGGCCGACTTAAGAGGAAAGGTGTTTGCGTTTACAGACCCCATGTCCAATACTGGCCGCAACTACCCTGTTTATCTGGTACACCAACTGGGTGAGGAACCGGAGTCGTTTTTCAGCCGCACGTTTTATACATACAGCCATGATGATGCCATTCGGGCAGTTGCCAGCGGTATTGCAGATGGTGCGGCCGTTGACAGTTTGGTTTACGCATATGCCGTAGAAAAAGACCCAACTTTAGCCGAACGGGTTCGCATTATTCATAAATCTGCCCCATTTGGTATGCCGCCTGTGGTCACCGGGCCAAATGTACGGCCGCAAACCAAAGCCCTTTTGCTCAACATTTTGCAAGAGATGGACAAAGACCCGGAAGGACAAAAAGCATTGGCAGCCGCGGGGTTTGACCGTTTTTTGGTACTGGAAGATTCCGTTTATGACTCTGTCAGAGAGTTGGAAACCCTGGTGAATGTTGGCCGGTAAGTAAACGGCCGTAAACCATAAGCTGTTATTGGGTATTGGGTATTGGTTATTGGTAATTGGTAATTGGTAATTGGTAATTCAGTAAAGAGGTTCACTTTGTCTGGCTCAAAATTATTTGCTCAATTTTGGCGTTTTGCTGGCGCAGTCAATGTCCGTACAAAAATTTTGGGCATTGTGCTGGGGCTGGTTTTACTGTTGGGCAGTGTTACAACGCTGCAAATTCGTGCCATGACCAAAAGCGCCCTGCTTAAACGCCTGGAAGAGCAAAGTGTGGCAACGGCGCGTGATGTAGCCGCCCGTTCAACCGATTTGATATTGATTAATGATATGTATGCCCTGCACCAACTGCTGGAAGAAACGCAGTTGAACAACCCCGATGTGCGTTATGCCTTTATTTTAGATGAGAATGGGGAGGTTTTGGCGCATACGTTTGGCGAAGGGTTTCCCATTGAGCTGCTGAGTGTGAACAGCGTGGACAGTGAAGCCCACCACACGACTGTTTCGCTGAAAACTGAGGAAGGCGTGATTTGGGATTCGGCCGTGCCTATTTTTGATGGGCAGGCTGGTGTGGCTCGTGTGGGATTGTCGGAAGACAGTGTAAACGCCACAGTGGATACGATTATTGGTCAAATGCTGCTTTCTATGGTTGTTGTGTCGGCAGTGGGAATTGGTGCGGCCGTTTTCCTGACCTGGGTGGTGACCAGACCTATTTTGGAGCTGCAAGAAGCGGCACAGGC
>CAZRIB010000294.1:0-5433 GCA_964600035.1 uncultured Ardenticatenaceae bacterium
GAGATTGAACCAATCTTTGTATCCATCAAAGAACACTTGACTGAGTAGTAGTAATACCCAATGACAATATCTTTGACACAAACTATCTCTTCTTTGCTTGGGCAAGCTGTCACGGATGTTTCGCCGTTGTCGGGTGGGTGTATTGGCCAGGTTTACCGCGTGCAGTTGGCCGATGGACGGCCGTTTGTGGTAAAAGCCGACGACACCAGCCAGCCCAAACTGGATATTGAAGGGAAAATGCTTCAATATCTTGCCAAACACAGCTCCCTGCCGGTGCCCCAGGTTGTCTACAGCACCCCCAATCTGCTCATCATGACGTTTTTGCCGGGGGAAAGCCATTTTTCTGCAGAAGCCCAGCACCATGCGGCTGAACTGCTGGCGGCACTGCATGATGTTTCTGCCGAAACGTTTGGCCTGGCGTGGGATACGTTAATTGGCGGCTTGCACCAACCTAACCCGCCGACAGCCAGTTGGCTGGACTTTTTTGCCCAGCACCGGCTGCTGTATATGGCAAAAGAGGGGGCGCGTGTTGGTCGTTTGCCCAAGGATTTTTTGCCGCGTGTGGAAAAGCTGGCTGCCCGGCTGGACAGGTGGCTGGTGGAACCGGAACGGCCGTCTCTCATTCACGGCGATGTGTGGACAACAAACGTGCTGGCGCAAAATGGGCGCATTACCGGCTTTATCGACCCGGCTATTTATTACGCCGATCCGGAAATTGAACTGGCATTTACCACCTTGTTTGGCACATTTGGACGGCCGTTTTTTGAGCGTTATCATCAACTGCGCCCCATTCGTGATGGTTTTTTTGAAGAACGGCGCGACTTGTACAATCTTTACCCGCTTTTGGTGCATGTTCGCCTGTTTGGTGGCAGCTATGTCCGGTCTGTAGACAGCACGCTGTCCCGGTTTGGTTGTTAGCATGCCTGCCCGCCTGATTGAGCAGTACCCCATAGAGACGGCCGTACAACTGCTGCTGGCCGATGGCCGGTGGCACACTGGCAAAGTGGTGGCACACCAACATCCCGGCGTATGGGTACAAACCGCAAACGGCCGTCGCTGGTTTGTTACCAACACAAGGCGCATCCGTTTGTTTGTCAATGAAGATTCGCAGCACCATTAATCTTGGCAGGCGGCGGGTGGCAAACACAGCTGCTTCGTAAGTAAGCATTCAGCCGGTCAGCACCTTGAGAAAAAGGCTAACAAGCTGAAATGCTGAACGTTTACCTTCGTAATTTATAATTCGTAATTTTCAAGGGAGGTTTTTTATGAACACACAAAAAGTTGCAATTGTCACGGCTGCCGGTCAAGGCATGGGCGCGGCCATTGCCCGTGAATTGGCCGCCAGTGGGTATGCCCTGGCTTTAATGTCGAACAGCGGCGGGGCTGTGCGTCTGGCAGAGGAGCTGGGCTGTTTGGGTATGCAGGGGTCTGTCACGGCCGTTCCCGATTTGACCGCTCTGGTTGAACAAACAATGTCCCGGTACGGCCGTATCGATGCTGTCGTCAACAACACCGGCCATCCCCCCAAAGGCCCCCTTTTGGAAATTACCGACGACGACTGGCATGCTGGCCTGGACATGGTACTGCTCAACGTGGTGCGTATGTCCCGGCTGGTGACCCCCATCATGGAAGCACAAGGGGGCGGCGCAATTGTCAACATCTCCACATTTGCCGCCTTTGAGCCGGATTTGGGTTTTCCCGTATCCAGTGCGCTGCGGGCGGCGTTGGGCAGTTTTGCCAAGATGTATGCCGACCAATACGCAGCCAGCCGCATTCGCATGAACAATGTGCTTCCCGGCTTTATTGACAGCTACCCGGAAAGTGAACTCAATTTGCAGCGTATACCCATGAAGCGTTACGGCCGTACCACCGAAATTGCTCAAACCGTCCGCTTCCTCCTTTCAGAAGAAGCCGGTTACATCACCGGGCAAAACATTCGTGTCGATGGCGGCATTACCAGATCGGTTTAAGGAAAAAGGTTCGTCTGGTTGCAAGTGGCAAGTGGCAGGTCGCAAGTCATTGTTTCCAGAAATACCTTGAGGCTATCGAAAAAACCGCCAAGCACGCAAAGAACGCAAAGAAATACCAGAGAAAAAATTTGTGTAATTCGTGGTTTTTTCGGAGCAGTCACCTTGGTAAAACTACATTTAATCGTGGTGGTGCATTGTCGGGCATTGAAATGCCCTGCTGTAAATTATTAACCCGTTTCAACGGGTTAATAACGACTTTTTGTGGCTGTTTTAGTACGTTTTAACGTACTTTTGGTTATAGCCAATGATTTCAATCATTGGTGAAAGGCAAACCACGATTTAATGCGGTCGTACCGTCACCTTTAATCTTTAATTTTTAATCATTAATCTTCTCACGGGGCTGGTTATGAAACAAAATCGCTTTGATGTCATTATTGCTGGGGGCGGTGTCATTGGTTGTGCCGCCGCGACCTATTTACTGCGTTACGATCCGGCCGTGCGGGTCGCCATCATCGAAAAAGACCCCACGTATAAATATGCTTCCACCCCGCTTTCAGATGGCAACACCCGCCTGCAATTTAACGTTAAGGAAAACATCCAGATTTCGCAGTACGGGCTGGAGGTGCTGGCTAACTTTGCCGAGGAGATGGCGGTCGGCGACAACAAACCTGACCCGGCATTCCGGCAGGAAGGGAATCTGTTTTTGGTTGACGAGCGCGGCGCAGCGGATGCAAAGCGTGGTTTGGCGCAGCAGCAGTCGATGGGCTGCGAGGTGTATTGGCTGGAACAGGCAGAACTGCCCGGCCGTTTCCCGCTTTTGGAGCCGTCGGGGTTTGTGGGGGGGACGTATGGGCCGCTGGATGGCACGATGGATCCCTGGGCGGTGCTGCTGGCGTATAAAAACAAGGCGGTGGCGTTGGGGGCGCATTATGTCCAGGGGGAGGTCACGGCCGTTACCCATGAAAAAGGTCGGGTAACAGGTGTGGCCCTTGCCAACGGCGACCATTTACAAGCGCCGTATGTTATCAATGCGGCTGGCGCATGGGCGACGGCGTTGGCCGAGACGGCCGGTGTTCACCTGCCCATCGACCCGGTCATGCGGCAGGTTTTTGTGGTGGAAACGGCCGTTCAGCCCGAAAATATCCTGCCCGCCCTCTTTTTCCCGTCCGGACTGTACCTCATCCATGAACGCGCAGGCCATTTTATGATAGGCAAATCATTTCCAGATGACCCAATTGGCTTTGATTTTCGCTGGAATCGCCAACTGTTTGAAGAGCGCATCTGGCCAGAACTGGTTGACCACATTCCTGCTTTTGACCGGCTCAAAGTGACACGGGGCTGGGCTGGCTTGTATGCCGTAAACACCTTTGATGGCAACGTCATTTTGGGTGAATGGCCGGAACTGCACGGCTTTTTGCTGGCCAATGGCTATTCCGGGCATGGTTTTCAGCAGTGCCACGCGGTTGGCCGGTATCTGGCGGAGTTGGTGCTGGGGAGGCCGCACGCTCTGGATTTGTCTGTTTTTTCGCCGGAACGGTTGTTTGCCAACCGCCGCGTGCTGGAAGGGGCGAGCAAAATTGTTTAGGCGGTATGTGCGTGTTGGCTGGCTGGTAGGGTGTGTGCTGTTGGTCGTAACGGCCGTTACCCTCATTACCAGCCAGCTTCAAGCCGCCGCCGAAACCGTCCTGTACGATGGCACATTGGGTACACTGCCCGGCAGCCAACAGATGGTTTTTGGCACAAATTCCCCCTTTGCCACACAGACCATTACCAACGGCGGTGTTTTGCTGGATACCACAAACAGCATGGGCATTTCTGCCGGTTACTCTGGCAATTTGGCCGTTGTGCCCCCGTTAAGCCGGGCAGCGGGGTTTGTACTCTCTTTTTCGGCGCGGCTGGTGGCAGAAAGTCACGTTTCCAATGACCGGGCGGGTTTTAGCGTGATTGCGCTGGGTGATGATGCGCAGGGGGTTGAGCTGGCGTTTTGGCCGGATGCGGTGTTTGCTCAGGATGATGAGCAGAATGGGGGTGCGCTGTTTACAAAGGCGGAAACGGCCGTATGGGATGCCACGTCATCATTAAGACAGTATCAGCTTTTTGTGGTGGGGGATAATTATTTTCTTTATGCCGATGGGGCGGCGCTGCTAAACGGCCGTGTGCGTAATTACGCCAACTTTTCCGGTTTTCCAGACCCATACGAAACGCCCAACTTCATCTTTTTGGGGGACAACACCACTTCGGCGCAGGCACAAACGCAGTTAAACCGGGCTGCCGTGCAGACGTTAAGCCAGGTTTTTTTGCCACTGGTTTACAGATAGCGGCGCGCACCGATCCGTTTTAATTCACTTTCCAGGGTTAATTTGAATAGTTCCAGGCGTTCAATCGGCCGTTTCAGGTTGTAGTCGTCTATGCGCCGGTTCAGCTTGGCTATTTGCTCCAGCCAGACCAGTACATTTAACCCAAAGTCTGTATACCGTTTCCTGACGAAGTTACCAGAGGCAGAGCACACGGAATACGGAATACGGGTTACTGAATACAGCTACCAGGTAAGATAAAGCGTTACTGCCCCATCAAACCAACGGCAAACCAAATTATTTAATACCGGGAGAGGTTTTTATATGCTGAAAGAAGAACAACAAACGGCCGTATGGCCTGCACTGCCCCAATTTTTACGCACCCATCGTCAAAAAATAGTCCCTCTGGCTTTTTGGCTCATCACCCTGGGTGGTTATTATGTTTACGCCCGCACAAACAATATCAGTACACCGGATGCCATTCGCCAGTTGGTGGCTTTTATGACGGGCAGTGTTTATGCGCCGCTCATTTATATTGCGATTTACGGGTTACGGCCGTTACTCTTTTTCCCTGCTACATTACTTACCCTTGCCGGGGGCTTCCTGTTCGGCCCGATTGGCATCCTCTACACCATCATCGCTGGCAATCTGTCCGCCATGGTGGCCTATTGGGTGGGGGCTTACTTTGGCTCCGGCATTTTGGAAAATGACGACAACAGCTCATTTTTGCAAAAATATGCCAACCAACTCCGCCAAAACAGCTTTGAGACTGTGTTAATCATGCGGCTTATCTTTTTGCCGTATGACCTGGTGAACTACGCCGCCGGATTTTTGCACGTGAGATGGCTGCCATTCCTGCTAGCCACTGCCCTGGGTTCAATTCCCGGCACAATTTCTGTGGTACTGCTTGGTGCATCTTTTGGCACATTAGACGATTTGGCAAATGGCAATGTGACGTTTAACCCATACGCCCTGGCCTTTTCAGTTTTCCTCATTGTGGTAAGCATTATTGTGTCACGCATCATCAAAAAACGGACTGCATAGGGCAGTGTTCAGTTGGTCAGCTAGTACCCGTATTCTGTAATCCGTAATCCGTAATCCGTAATTCGTAATCCGTGTGTTCTACCTCTGGTAACTTCGTCGGAAAACGGTATACGGACTTCGGGTTA
>CAZRIB010000295.1:0-5433 GCA_964600035.1 uncultured Ardenticatenaceae bacterium
AGCAGCTTATGGCGATAACAGTTGATGCAGTTGGGGATGGATACGGCCGTTTGTGACCAACCGCACCTCGTTATAAAGTTGTTGGAACCGGGGTAAGTTTAACTGCGCCAAAACTGCCCGTTGACCAATGTCGGCGGGCAGCAGGCCATGATACCGCCCCATTTGCAGCCGGTTTGCCAGCGTCTTTACAATGCCCTGTGCCGCCTTGCGAATAACTGTCTCATCTACCGGCGGCAGTTGGGTGATGGGCCGGTGGGCGTAAAGGCCGTATTCATTCACAGATTCGGCAGCGATGCCCTGGGCGATGAGAACGGCCGTTAACAACTCCCCCCACACCGTCCCCCAAAAGTGAAATAAAAACATCCCCGGTTCCTGCGGCAAAACGGCCATTTGTCCTGCCGCCAAATCCAACATCCGGGCAACGGTCTGCGTTACGGTAAAGGGAATGGCAGCGTATGATTTTTGGAAGCGCAAAATTTCACCGGTAACGGCTCCCGGCGCGGCCATCAGACCAAATTTGAACCGTTCTACCCACGCCACCTTCATCGGCTTGCCGCCAAAGAGGAGGACGGTTCCTGGCGGGTAGCTGCGGTCGGTCTGGGCAATGGTGCGGCCCGTGTGCGCGTCTACCACCGTAATCCCTGTGGCATCGGCACCAATGTTGGTGAAAATCTCATAGTCGTCCAACAGCTCTTGCAGCTTTTCATCCGGTTTCCACTCACCCGGCCGCCCCGGTTGTAAATAACCGGCAAACACCAGTTCCGACACGATTTTGCGGATGTCGTCGCTGGTTACTTCCGGCGGGGCAATGCGGCGCACGTCGGCCAGGCGCACGCTGCCGGTTGGGCTTTGGCAAATGAGGCTGAAAATTTGCTGGATGAGGACGGAGGGGCGGAAGGCGTAATTTAGAGACTGGAGATTGGAGATTGGAGATTGCGTGGTCTCTAATCTCCAATATCTCTCTTCCGCTAATTCTAACAACGCCTCAAACCGCGCCCATTCGCCGGGGGTCTTGGGCATGCAGAGGGCTTGGATGCGGTTATGGCGACGGCCACCGCGTCCAATGCGCTGCATGAAGGCGTTAAGGTCGGGCGGCGCGCCCAGCAGCACCACGTCGTCCACGCTGCCAATATCCACGCCCAGTTCCAAAGTGGCGGTGCAGACGCAAACGGCCGTTGCTGCCGCAGCAAACCGTTCTTCCACATCGCGGCGCATGGCGGCGTCCAGGTTGCTGTAATGAACGAAGATGTCGGCGTGGCGGGGGAGCTGCTGGCGCAGGGTGACGGCCGTTTGTTCTACCTCCTCCCGTGAATTGCAAAAAACAAGGGATTTGAAGGCGGGGCGTTCGCTCAGGGCTTGGGTGAGTTCGGTGAGGGTGTATAACGGCCGTATCTTCGCCTCAATCAACCGCCCACCGGAAACTTGCACAACCACCCCATCGCGCAAATAGCGCGCCGCCGTACCCGTCGGGTCTGGAACCGTCGCCGACAGGGCTACCCGCTGCGCCGGTTCCGCATCCGGGTTGGCGTATTGGCGGATGCGCTCGATGCGAGGCAGCAGGCAGCGTAAATGGTCACCGCGCGGCGTGTTGTCAAACAGGTGAATCTCATCCAGAACAATGGCTTGCAGCCCGGCAAATGCCCTGGCATGGCGGGTGAGCAGCGAGTCGGTAGATTCCGGCGTGGTGAGCAGGATGGCCGGCATTTGCCGCGCCAGCGCCACGTCGCCCGTTTTCATGCCGATGGTGATGCCGGTGTCGTCCAGAATGGGCTGCAGCCGTTCGTACAAGTCGCGCACCAGCGCCCGCGTGGGGCAGATGTAGAGGATGGTGAGTTTAGAGAGTGGGGCTTGGGGATTGGGGCGAGTCAGGCGCTGCCAGTGACGTTCCAGCAGGGGGGCGATGACGGCTTCGGTTTTGCCGGAGGCGGTGGCGGCGATGACGAGGGCATCATGGCCGTCAAGGATGGGGGGGATGGCTTGCTGCTGGATGGGGGTGAAACGGCCGTGCCGGGCAAAGAAGAGCGGCCAGGTGTGGGGAATGCGTTCTTTGACCTCTTGTTGGCTTAAATATCTACCCATTTGACAGTGGATCTCTGACCTTATACAATTTAGCCAATTTAGCTAACTTGCGAGATTTTGACAATGGAAACGAAAACGATTGCCTCAACTGAAGCCCAAAATAATTTCGGCCGTATCCTGAATGATGTCATTCTTAATCATACCCGATACGTGATTAAACGCCGCAATGCGCCACAAGCTATCATACTCAGCCTGAGCGATTTTGAACAAATTCTCACGAATCAAGCCGAGCAAACCAAAATGACCCATATCGTGCGTGAATTAACGCCAGTTTATAGCCTGGGCGAAACAATTATTCAACCGGAAAACAATGGCTCGTAGCTAATTACGGGAAAGTTAACCAATGAATACGAAAACGCCATTCGCCCCATTTATCCTGGACTACACGCATTCCTTCATTGGTCATTCGTTGCTGCTTCATGCAAATTGTTTTCAATGGATGGGGGAAATTCCACCAGAAAGCGTTCACGCCATTGTAACGGATCCGCCTTATGGCGTGAAGGAGTATGAACCGGAGCAATTAGAAAAAAGAACAAACGGCAATGGGGGTGTCTGGCGCATTCCGCCTTCATTTGATGGTCATACACGCTCGCCGCTGCCCCGTTTTACCGCCTTAAATCGTGAAGAAAGACAAAGAGTGCAGCGATACTTTTTTGATTGGGCCGGTTTGGCTTTGCGAATCCTTCGGCCTGGGGGCCACGTTTTTTTGGCCTCGAATACTTTTTTATCGCAGATTGTTTTTACGGCCATTGCCGAAGCCGGCTTTGAATTTCGGGGGCAAATCATCCGATTGGTGCGTACTTTACGCGGCGGCGATAGACCGAAAAATGCTGAAGTAGAGTTCCCCAACGTATGCACGATGCCTAGAGGCTGTTATGAACCTTGGGGCGTTTTTCGCAAACCCATACCGTCCAAAATGACCGTTAGCGATTGTCTCCGAACTTATCAAACTGGCGGTCTGCGACGTAAACCAAATGGCAAACCATTTGAAGACGTCATCAAAAGCGAACGCACGCCACGCAGAGAGCGCGATATTGCCAACCATCCGAGTTTGAAGCCGCAATCGTTTTTGCGTCAAATCGTGTATGCGGCGCTTCCTCTGGGAGAGGGCATTGTGGTTGATCCTTTCATGGGTTCGGGTTCTACAGTTGCCGCGGCTGAAGCGATTGGGACTACCTGTATTGGATTGGAACGATTAGCCGATTATTACGAAATGAGTATTAACTCTGTACCGCGACTGGCTGAAATTCCCACCAACGAGCAACAATTGCCGCTGCCTCTATCCTAAATCCTTGTAAACCCAGTTGGCTTTCATCTTTGCCACACCATTTCTGGTAACGCTGGCCGTAATTGTACGACGGCTGGTTGCTGAACGCCCCGAAAAAGACCAATCCTCTATTTCCAGCTTAGCTGCGTATACACCCAAAAAGCGAAATGGCTTCGGCCCAATCCCTTTCCGCGTGTCATTGACGGTATTGCTATCAAAGTGAAATACCATTAACCAAACCGATTCAGGGTTATGTCCCTGCCAGCCGCTTGCACGACGAGAGCCTTTTATTTCAATACCATCGTGGGCGTGCAGCACGGCGTCGTCAGGGAATAACCCTTGCGGAATCAAGTCTGGATGTCCGTTATGGTACTGATTTTTTACCAGACCGGGGCAATACTTGGGGATGCTCATATTCATGAACTCACCCACAATACTGCTGAAATTGGCAGGCATCAGAAAACTTTCCAGGCGCAAAATTTGTTTTGTATGCAATTGTTGGTTGATAAACCCCAAAAAGTCAACAAAGTCATTCATGGCCTGTTGAATATGGTTGATGGCTAAACCGTAGGGAAGATCGCATTGAGAATTGAATCGGGCCAGGTTAATGGGAACAGGAGTACACGCTTTGTATTCTGCATTTTTAGCATCCATCATTTTCACTGTACCTGAGTGCGCAGTTCGTCCAGCAGGGTGGCTACGTCATAGTCGGGGTAAAGGTAGAGAAGGTCGAACAGTTCAACGGCGAGACGGACGACGGCGCGCATGGAGAAACGGCCGTTTCGCACTCCCAGCGCCAAATGTTCGGCCGCGCCGCGCCGGATTTGAGTTTGTCGTTCGCCCGGCTCATAGGCATAGGCCTGGGTGTGGTAGGTGAGGATGTGCTGCAAAAATTGCCCCACTTCCTGCGGGTCGGCGTCCGGTTCCAGGTAGAAGATGTCTTCGTCGTCCAGCCAGTCGTGCAGCGGCAGCCGGTTGTCGCTGCGGGTAATGGTGAAGAGAAAGAAAAGGGACTGCCCCTGGTCGTAGGTCATGGGGTAGTCGCACCAGCGATGCTGCGGGAACTGGTCGGGGTTGATTTTGTTTTGGCGGTCGCGCAGGGCGGCGTAGATGACGGCCTGGAAGAAGGTGGTGGCTTTGGGACGCTGGTACGGCCGTAGCAACGAATAACTTTCCGCTTCATCTACCAGCAAACAAAGGCCGCTGTAATTACCCAAACGCGCCAGAGCGGAAACGGCCGTAAACAAAAACGCCATCTGCCGCGCATTGTGCCCTACTTTGTAAATGGAAGGGAATTTAACGCCACGTGGCATCGCTTTGTTCATCAGCTTTACCCGGCGGCCACCAGCCAGCCAGTTGCTCCACGCTTTACGTTGGCGCGAGGAGGATGTGCTGGCAAACGCCTGCAAGCCGGTAATCACCGGGTCCCGCTCGGCGGAGGAGAATGTTTGCAGTTGGGAGAGGATATGGGGGTGAACGGCCGTCTTCTCCAGTAACGGCCGTAACCCCCGTTCATCCGTATCCGGGTAACGCAAGTGGCGCATCGCCTCCCGGTAAATGGCAAAACCGCGATGCGGCGGCAGCTCCAGCAAATCCAGACTCACCGTCCCCACCAAAAAATTCCGATTCAGCGCCTCCTGTGTGGTCAACTCCACCATGTGGCTTTTGCCATAGCCGTACTCGCCCACCACCGCCCGTACCGCGCCGCCCAATTGGTGCGCCTCGTTCAACCCGCGAATCAGGCTCTCTCGTTCCGCCTGCAAATTAATTGTCAGCTCCGGCACATGCTGCGCCGGGGCAATGCCCACCCGCAGCGATTCGATAAGCCGCCGCGCTTCCAGTTGGGTTTGAGGCATAGGGGTCGGGGGCTGGTAAAGGGGGGCAAACGCAGGAGACGGTTCGGCGATGGCTGGCTGCCCGCCGGAAAATTCATGGCGCGGCCGACGAAAGCGCAGTCCGTTTTCAAACCGTACCAGCCATTCTGTGCCGTTGCGGTAAACGGCCGTTACCTGCCCTCTCCCAAATTGTGGATGTTCTACTTGTTGTCCAATCATAGCGAAATTATGAAGGATAAATTATGAATGATG
>CAZRIB010000296.1:0-1059 GCA_964600035.1 uncultured Ardenticatenaceae bacterium
CCCAATCTCCCAATCTCCAATCCATTTATAACTGTTTCACAAACCTTGTGCGTGCTGTTAACCATACGACCCGCCTACATTCTGAAAGCCAGATAAATAACCGCAACCAGACGCCGCCGTTGGTTTTATCATGTGTGAGGCTGGTAATATCATATAAACTTTACAGTTGATACCGGCTTTAATCTTTAATCTTGAATCCATCAATCTTTGCGTCGGCAGGAGAAATATGACACATCATACAACTTCATCCCCCCAAATGCCCCAGTCCCCAGGCCCAAACAGGCTGCGGCAGTTTTTCTACATTTCCATGATTATTTTCTTTTTGGTCATGGCGTTTGTGGCCTTTACTGTGGTCAAAGGTGTGCAAAAAGCCAATGAATCCATTGTGGCCCCAATTGGTGAATTGGTAGGGAACCTGTTTGTACCGGCTACTCCCGTCATTTTGCCAGATGGCCCGACCATTGTTGGCCAGATTAAAGATATGTCACGGTTAGAGACAACGTCGTACCAATTTGAAAAAGTTGTAACTGCGCAGCGCGTGCAGGAAATTTTTGGCGTTGAAATTGAACTGGAAAGTATGGTTTTTGTGGGGTATGGCACAGTTGTGGCCGGGGTGGACTTTAGCAAGATGCAGGTGGAAGATTTGCAGGTGGTTGACCCGGATACGGTGATGGTGCATTTGCCGCCAGCCGAAATTTTTGATGATTTGCCGGTGCTCGACACGGAACGTTCTTATGTGGCAGACCGGGATACGATGCTGCTGGTGCAGGCTGACCCTGAGCTGGAAACGCAAATGCGGCAGGCTGCCGAGCAGTCAATTAAGGAGGCTGCCCAGGCCAGTGATATTTTGGACCGGGCAAATGCCAATGCGCAGGAGTTTATGCTGAATTTTTTGCAGGGGTTGGGGTTTGAGGAAGTGATTTTTATGGCCGACACGCCGCCTACGGCCGTTCCTTTTGAACAAGAGCTGCCAAAAGGGTACATTTTGGTTACGGTAACCCCGGAACGGCCGTAACGCCGCCATGTGCCTGCCAACCCGCAGGCACTTTTTTTACCCAA
>CAZRIB010000296.1:1159-5421 GCA_964600035.1 uncultured Ardenticatenaceae bacterium
TTATCCATCAATCTTTATCTTCAGGAGAAAAGCCATGCAATTCAATCGGTACTATCGGTACGATGAACTGACAGCCCATTTGCAAACGTGGGCTGACCAGTACAGCCACCTTTGCCAACTGGCAAGCCTGGGCAAAAGTTATGAAGGGCGCGATATTTGGATATTGACCCTGACCAATTTTGACACTGGCCCGGCAGAAGAGAAGCCTGCTTTGTGGGTAGATGGCAACATTCACGCCACAGAAGTGTCCGGTTCAACGGCCGCTTTGCATTTGGCACACAAGCTGCTCACCGGATACGGCCGTGACGAACGCATTACCTACGCACTGGACACCCGTGCCTTCTACATTGTGCCCCGGTTGAACCCCGATGGCGCCGAA
The DNA here is from genome assembly GCA_964600035.1 of uncultured Ardenticatenaceae bacterium. Lineage (GTDB taxonomy): Bacteria > Chloroflexota > Anaerolineae > Promineifilales > Promineifilaceae > CAZRIB01. The sequence continues at coordinate 1,539 of CAZRIB010000296.1, forward strand.
TGGGCATTGGCTGACATTCCCAAATATGTGCGCAGTTCCACCCGCCCCTGGCCGCGCATGGATGCGCTGGATGGCCTGCATAGTGAAGATGTGGATGGCGACGGCCGTATCCTGCAAATGCGCATCAAAGATCCAAACGGCCGTTGGAAAACCCACCCCGACGATCCCCGCCTCATGATACCCCGCGAACCAGACGAAGCCCCCGGCGGCGACTTCTACCGCCTGCTGCCCGAAGGCCGCATCCAAAATTACGACGGCGTTACCATAGATTTTGCCCCACCCGTACAAGGGCTAGACCTCAACCGCCAGTTTCCCATCTTCTGGGAACCCAAAGAACGCGGGGCAGGCAACTTCCCCGGCAGCGAACCAGAACCCCATGCCGCCCTGCGCTGGATTGCCGATCATCCCAACATTACCGGCTCCATCAGCTACCACACCTTCTCCGGCGTTTACCTGCGGCCGCCCACAAAAGGCAGCGACGACACCCTGCCCACCCAAGACCTGTACACCTACAAAAAATTGGGCAAAAAAGCCGAAGAGTATACCGGTTATAAAGCCGTCTCCGTTTTCCACGACTTCAAATATGACCCCAAAGAGTTCATTAAAGGCACATTTGACGATTATATGTACGAACACGTAGGTGTGTATGCCTGGACATGCGAAATTTGGTCTGTACAGCAGCAGGCAGGCATTACTGACTACAAATATATGGACTGGTTCCGCGAGCATCCCGTTGAGGACGATATTGCCATTATGAAATGGAATGACGACGTGTTGAATGGGGAAGGCTGGGTGGACTGGTATGAATTTGACCATCCCCAACTGGGCAAGGTGGAGCTTGGCGGCTGGGACTTTTTTAACACATGGCGCAATCCCCCGCTTAAATTGCTGGAACAGGAAGTGTCTAAATTGAGTGATTTTGCCTTGTACCAATGTCTGGTTTCGCCCCGGCTGGAGTGGCACAGTGTCGAAACGCGGTCAATGGGCAGCACGCATTGGGTGCGGGCTGTGGTGCAAAACAGCGGCTGGCTGCCCACCAATGTCAGCAAAAAGGCACTGGAGATGAAGGCTACCCGTCAATTGGAAGTAGATATTGTTTTGCCAGAAGGCGCTAAATTGGTGACCGGACAGCCCAAAACGATGCTTGGCCAGTTGGCCGGCAGGGACGGCCAGCCCAGTGCCCCAATTTGGGGCGGCGATACCACGTCTGAACGGGCCAAGGTGGAGTGGGTGATTGAGGCGGAACCGGGTACGGCCGTTGAGATTATTGCTTCTCACCAGCGTGCCGGCACAATCAAGCAAACAGTCGTACTCAGTTAGCAGGCCGCTGGCTGGAAAATTTACGTTTTTCAGGCTTCTTAAAGCTGATATTAGAAGTAGGGCATGGGGACACCGTGCCCTACTTGAACTTATGCACCAATAACCAATCCCCGCTACAATAGCCGCATGGATATTTTGCAAGGATTGAATGACGCACAAAGAACGGCCGTTTCTGCGCCAGAAGGCCCCGTGCTGGTACTGGCTGGCCCCGGTTCCGGCAAAACACGGGTGCTTACCCACCGCATTGTCTACCTCATTCGCGAATTGAATGTCGCCCCCTGGCACATCATGGCCGTTACATTTACCAACAAAGCTGCCCGCGAAATGCGCAGCCGCATAGAAAATTTGCTGGAAGGCCAGCCGCGCGGCCTGACAATGGGTACATTCCACGCCACCTGTGCCCGCATACTGCGCCGCGAAGCAGATTTCTTGCCAGCCTATGACCGCGACTTTGTCATTTTTGATACCAACGACCAGATACAGGTTGTCAAGCAGGCGCTCAAAGATTTGAATCTGGACGACAAGAAATTTCAGCCGCGCAATATGTTGAATGGCATCAGCAATGCCAAGAATGAGCTGATTACCCCGGAGCTGTATCAGGCCAGCAACTACATTTCTGAAGTGAACCGGCGGGTTTACGGCCGTTACCAGCAAATCCTCGAAGCCAACAACGCCATGGACTTTGACGACCTGCTCGCCAACACCGTCTACCTGTTCGACAGCGTGCCGGAAGTGCTAAACAAATACCAGCAGCAGTACCACCACATCCTCGTAGACGAATTCCAGGACACTAACACCGCCCAATATGCCCTGCTGCAGCGGCTGGCCGCCGGACATGGCAACATCTTTGTGGTTGGCGACTCCGACCAATCCATTTACAAATGGCGCGGCGCCGATTTTCGTAATTTGCACCGTTTCCGCGAAGCATACCCCCAGGCCGAAGTGGTGCTGTTGGAGCAAAATTACCGCTCCACCCAAATTATTCTGGATGCGGCCAAAGCCGTCATTTTGCGCAACCCAAACCGGGTACACAAAGACCTGTTCACCACCCGCGAAGGCGGCGAACAAATTGTGGTGCGCGAAGCCTACGATGAGGAAGAAGAGGCCGCCATTGTCATCGACACCATCCAATCGCTGCGGGTGCAGGGCTACAAATTTGGTGACTGTGCCGTTATGTACCGTACCAACGCCCAGTCCCGTGTGCTGGAAGAGGCTTTTGTGAAGGCTAATGTGCCTTACCGGTTGGTTGGGGCGACCCAGTTCTACCAACGCAAGGAAATTAAGGACATCATTGCCTATTTACGCCTGGTGCATAACCCGCTGGATTCTGTGAGCTTTACACGCATTCACAATACACCCACGCGCGGCATTGGGGCGAAAACACGGGGGCAGCTTACCCAATGGGCGGCATTGCAGCAGCTTTCTCCTGTCGATGCGTTGTGCAAGCTGGTAACTGATCCTGATGTGCAGCATCCGTTTAACGGCCGTACCTACAAAGCTTTGTCCCAGCTAGGCGAACTGCTCAACACCTGGATTTCACTCCGCGACAAAATTACAGTAGGCGAGCTGATGGATTTGATTCTGGAAGCCATCCAATACCGCGACTACATCAACAACAGTGCCCGTGACGATGATGAAGCCCGTGACAGATGGGAAAACGTGATGGAACTGCGCAGCGTGGCCGCGTCTGACACCACCTTGTCCCTGGGTGAATTTTTGGAACAGGTGACGCTGGTTTCCGACGTGGATAATTTGGAAGAGGGTGCTGATGCGGTGACTTTGCTGACTTTGCATGCCGCCAAAGGGTTGGAATTTCCGGTGGTGTTTATTACCGGGCTGGAGGATGGCATTTTGCCCCACAGCCGCTCCTTTGAGGATGGCGAGTCTATGGCTGAAGAGCGCCGTCTGTTTTATGTGGGGCTAACCCGCGCCGAAGACCGGTTATACCTGCTTCACGCCTTCCGCCGTACTTTTTTTGGACAAACAGAAGTGGCTGTGCCTTCTCGCTTTTTGCACGACATCCCGGATCATTTGACAACCGGCGGGACGGCTTCTTCCAGAAGGAAACAAACGAAAAGCCGGGCAAGTGATTGGCATTGGGATTCGCCGAAGCGGGATTTGTTTGGCGGCAGTCGTGCTTCTCGTGGTGGTTCGCGCAGTGCGGGCAGCCGTTCAACCGGTGCATCTTCATCGCGGCCAAGTCGTGTGGTGCGACGGCCGTATCAACCAGAAACGCCGGAACCGCCACGCAACCTGCCCAAGCCCCGCTACCTGAGCAGTGACTACGACGACGAACCGGTAGAACGCAAACCCCAAAAATGCCAATATCGCAGCGGGCAAACGGTAACCCATGCCAAATTTGGAGAAGGGACAGTGATTGAAAGTAAGCTGACTGGTAATGACGAAGAAGTGACTGTTGCTTTCAAAAGCGTGGGCATTAAGCGGTTGGCTGCCAGTTTTGCCAAACTTGAGGTGATTGACGATTGATAAATCGCCAATTGTGAGTCTACCGAAAAAACCGCAAAGCACGCAAAGAGCGCAAAGAAATGCCAGAGAAAAAATT
>CAZRIB010000297.1:0-5417 GCA_964600035.1 uncultured Ardenticatenaceae bacterium
TGTCAAGCGAGTTTTTTCCAGACGCCTACCACCATGCCCAGAATAGAACTGCTTACAACATTGGTTAGTAATGTTTCTGGTGTCAGGCGGATGTTACAAAGTTTTTGCCCAGAAAACAATGCCTCTGAGGAAACATGTTCAATTTGACCCAGGTAAATGTAACTGGATGCGGGTTTGGAGGCAAAGGGCTGTAAGCGAACAGCCTGCGCCTCTGGTTGTGGGGCCAGAATGATGACTTGTTGTCCGATTTTCAGGTCGCTGAGGGTGGGGTCACGCTTGATGAGCAGCCAACTGCCTGCTTCCAGGTGATTAAACAGGCCTGTTGGTGGATTGCCGACCTGATACCAGTCAAATATTACGTCGGTTCGGTAGTGGCCGGGGATGACCTGGTGGTCATATTGGGAAAGGTTGGATGTGGGGGGCGGCACGGCCGTTTCCGGCGGCGGTGGCGGCGAAGAGGCAGGCACATACTCCTGCACAGTCGGCGATTCATAGGCAATTTTGGCCGTTGGCGGCATCGGTTCTGGCTCACCAGCCCACATTTGCCCGCGCAGCGACTCCTGAGCATCTGCCAACTGCTGCCGAAGCAAAACAAGAAACGGCCGTGATGCATCCTTCCCCTTCATCTCCGCCCGGTGCAGCCACTGCACCATCTTCTGGTAACACCCCATCGCCTTTTCAAACGAATGGGCATACTCCAGTGCTTGCCCTTCAGCAAACAAAGCCAGCGCAATCGCCGCCGCCCGGTCAGCAAACCGCCACTGCCGCTGTGCCTCCTCAAACTGGCCTGCCGCACTGCGAAAATCCCCGCTGTGCAAAAAAATCAGGCCAATATGAAACGCACACAATCCCATTTGGGTGTGATCACCATGTACTCGATTAATCCGCTCGGATTGGGAAATTGCTTTTAACGCCGGTTCGCCCAGCCGCGTCAGCCGGTAACGCCGCAAAAAGTCGTTCAAGGTAAAAATGTCGGGCACTGGGTCAGGGTATAACTGCACCAGCAAGTCGTTTAGGGTAACGGCCGTTAACGCTGGCAAAGGCAGCCGTTTGGGGTAAGACAACATCGGCAAAGTCATTCAGCAGAATCGTCCTTCAACTCTTTCGTCACGGCCGAATATTTGGCCAATTCCAAACGCAAACCATCCAACTGCGCTATCAAATGGGCAGGCAAAGGATACGTCCCCTCCGACTGGCGTGCCATTTTCTCCAACGCCTCCACCAAACGCAAAGCCACCACCTCCCGCAAATCCCCATGATGGCCTTCCAGCCGCGCCCGGCGCACCCCCTCTACAATGGCATTCATAATCGTGGCCTCGGCTTCAATGCGGGCAATCTCCTTCTCCTCCATCGCAAACGCATCACTTTCCGCCTGTCGCAGCCGAATTTGACTGTTAAGGTGCGCCTGCCAATTGGCAATATACTGCTCTGCAATTGGCTCCGGCACTTCCAGCCGCCCCACATGCAAACCGGTCAGTTCAATACCGATTTGGCTCAACTCACGCCGCAGCAGCCCAAAAAGTTCATCGCGCACGGCCAAATTGGGGTCTACCGAGCTGCTGGGATGAAGTAAATTGTCCAGCGCGTATTTGGCCACAATGCGCGGCAGCAAACGACGCACATGCCGTTCCGGTTCATCCACCCAGGTGGATAATTTGCCATCCGGTTGAATGGCCTCTGCATAGGCAGCCTGCCGCACGGCTTCTTCATCGTAAGGGAATGGGTTGCTGCGGGTGGGAGGCTCTCCCCCTGTGCGAATGCGGAAAATCAGGTGAACGTCGGCGGTGATGGGCAAACCGTCCCGCGTTAATAATGAGATGTCTGTAATGATGCGCTCTTGCGGCCGTAAATCGAGTACGGCATAGACGTACTCAAACCGGGTAAGCACATGGGTTCCTGCGCCGAGTACGCGGTAGAAACGGCCGTTTAGCTCCGTCACCGCCACATCCCCATTACCAACAGAAACCAAACCCGGCCCACCGACCCGCAAAATATCCACCGATTCCCGATCTTCAGCCAACGTTTGCCAGCTAACACGGGCAACCGCTTCAGCAGGCACGCCTTTGGCACTGAGACGGCGCAAAAACTGCTGTGCCGTTTGCCGGTCAGGCAGGTCATACAACGTTTGCACCAGCCGTACAGCCGCATTGTATGCCAACAGCCAGCCCACAATGGGCGGAATCAGATGCCGCAGCACACGCGGATGCAGCATTTCTGCAAATGTTATAAAAAAAGAGGGTAAGGGTAAAAACGGAAGCTGCCCCTGCCACCATGTTGAGATAACGGCCGTTAAATCAATCCGCTCCAGCGCCCAGGCAAACACCCAATACAACAAAAACAGCAGCAAAATAACCGGCAAAAACCAGCCGCGGCGATTTTCAGGCTGAGGTTCAGGAATCATTTTCCTCTCGCTCCTCCTGGGCAGACGGATTAATCAGCGTCAACATTTGAGACGATGCATCCATCAAATTACGAATAACCGGCTGAGGAATCAGCGCCCGCAGCGTTGCATCGCTAGACGCCTCCTCCATTGCTTCAATCATGCGCAGCGTAATAATTTCACTCAAATCCGCCGAATTTGTCCGCCGCATTGTCTCAATGTTTTGGGTAATATTCTGGATCAATTCAATTTGCACACGCGCCCGGGCACTGTTCAACCGGCGAATGGCTTCCGCATCCACAGTTGCCATCTGACGCTCAATTTGCCGCTGCCATTCCGCCTGCCATGTTTTTATGCGCTGCTCCGAAACTTTTTCCGGTAAAGTGACCAAATCAACACGGAGCTGCAAAATTTCAATCCCTTCAGCGGCCATCTCTCTGTCCAGCCGTGCCTGAATGGTGCGGCTCATCTCATCCATCAAAGTTGTGCCGCCGCCCTCTGCCTGATAAAGCGCGTCCAGGCTGTAACGGCCGATTTCCTGCCCAACCATAGCCGCCGCCCTGGGGTGTACCTGTTCCTGCCAGGGGCGCAGTTGGTTTTTAACATCAATGCTGCTGGTATAACTAATATGAAAAATGGCATCCTTGTCATAGGGATGGGGCAGCGATTCATCAGCATAGTCCAGTGGGGCTTGCCGCACACGAAAAACAACGGTCATGTTGGTATCCACAGGAATACCGTCGCGCGTATTAGCCCGCACCACCTGACGGCGAATATGCGGCCGTAAATCAATCACTTTGGCAATCTTTTCCTCACCCGACAAAATGACGAACCCTGGCCCAACAGCCCGCGAATAGCCTCTGCCTTTTGCCAGCGCCAACACCTGATAACTTTGCAAAATTCCGGCATCCAGCACATCAAAACTGGCAGGTACTTCCCGGCGGATCATGGCTGCCGCTTTACGGCTGCCGCCACGCCCCCGGCCATTAGTTTGCCGGCCTCCGCCAAGCAAATTAGCCATAAACCGTTCACCTGCCAGATTATAATGCCGCCAAAGCATGGAAACGCCATCGGCCCACCCCTGATTTCCCCGTACCGGCAGGATAAACTGGGTAAAATACAACACACCCAACACAAAGGCCGCCACAAGTGCACCTGCCCAAATCAAAAGACCAGAGAGACCAAAAGGCACACCATAGGCATCGGCCAGCAGCCGCCCCACAAAAGCAGCCATCAGCAGGGCTGCAACCAGTCCAATAATGCCTACACCGAAAGAACGATTTTGATTGCTATCCAAGGGTGACGTTTTCCGCGTTTCAATTAAGGTAACAGACAAACCACAGAAAGTTTTTCATCAAAATTCTTTTTGTGGTTTACCCATAACAAAAGTGCTGCCTGCAACTATACCATAAACCCGTTTTCTCCGTCACAAAAATGCTTGCCTGCGGAAAAAAGCCTGCTATAATTTCGTCCGTTCTACGGGCGGTTAGCTCAGTTGGTTAGAGCGCTACGTTGACATCGTAGAGGTCACAAGTTCGAGTCTTGTACCGCCCACTGGCAATGATTAAGCAAGAGGCCACCCAAATGGGTGGCTTTTTTGTTTGTATTACGGCCGTTTCCCCCGCCATCTGCTATAATTTCCACATGCCATACATCCGCATTCACCAACAACGATTGTTCTACGCCAAACAGGGAACCCTTTCCCTGCGACCGGCCATCGTGCTGGTTCATGGCGCAGGCGGCAGCCACCTGGACTGGCCGTCTTCTTTACGCCAACTGCCAAACACGGCCGTTTACGCCCTGGATCTGCCCGGTCACGGCCGTTCCGAACCCCCAGGCCGCCAAACCATTGCCGGTTACACCGACGCAGTCATGGCCTTCATCGCCCAGCTTGAACTGCCCAAAGTCGTTGTCATTGGTCACAGCATGGGGGGCGCAGTTGCCCAAGAGATAGGGCTGCGCCAACCGGATTGGCTTGCCGGGCTGGTTTTGGCCGGAACCAGTGCCCGCCTAAAAGTAAGCCAGGCTCTGCTGGACAGCACGTTAACAAATCCGGCACAGGCGGTTGACTTTATTACCCAATATGCGTGGTCACCGCAGGCAGACCCGGCACAAAAGGCGCTGGCAGCCAAACAGTTATCGGCCGTTCCCCCCACCATTTTGCACGACGACTATCTGGCCTGCGACGGGTTTAACCGCATCGGCCAGCTAAGCGGTATTGCCGCGCCGACACTCATCATCAGCGGTTCGGCAGACAAGATGACTCCTGCTAAATTTGGCAAGGCAATGGCCGCTGAAATCCCCCACGCCCAATATGTTGAGATTGAAGGGGCTGGACATTACTTGATGCTGGAACAGGAAACGGCCGTTGCCCAAACCATTCAAACTTTTCTAGACACACTCAATTAGCCCCAACAATTTGCCGCAAAACAGGCAGCAGCTTACGAAACGCCTGCCCTCTATGACTAATGGCGTGTTTCTCACTGGCAGGCAGCTGCGCCATGGTACGGCCGTATTCCGGCAAATAAAAAATCGGGTCGTAGCCAAATCCCCCATCCCCCGCCGGTTCCAATGCAATCATGCCTTCACAAATGCCTTCTGCTTCTGCCAGTAAACGGCCGTCTGGTGCAGCAACAGCAATAACACAGCGAAACTGTGCCTGACGCGCATCCCAGGGAACGGCCGTCATCTCTGCCAAAAGCTTCATGTACCGCTGTGTATGAGTCAACCCCTCACCGCCATAACGAGCTGTATATACCCCGGGACGGCCGTTCAATGCCGCCACCTCCAACCCGGAATCATCCGCCAGCGTCAACAACCCCGTCATCCGGGCATACGCCCGCGCCTTCAAACGCGCATTCTCTGCAAACGTTTCCCCTGTCTCCGCCACATCCTCCGTCACCCCCACATCATCCAGCCCCAGCCACACAATTTCATCATCCGCCAACATTTCGGCAAATTCCTGCACCTTCCCCGCATTATGTGTCGCTACCAACAATTTCATCATGCCACTCCTTCGAAAATTATGAATTATGAA
>CAZRIB010000298.1:0-5399 GCA_964600035.1 uncultured Ardenticatenaceae bacterium
TAGACAGAGAATAGAGCGTTTTTCTCTTTTTTCTCAGTGAAACTCCGTGATTTCTTTGTGGCTCTCTGTGTAACTGAACGCTTACCTACAAACAACCTCATACTGGAAGGTGATGAAATGAGTTCAGCTTATCAACAATTATTGGAAAAAATTTACATCATACACGACCTGGATAAAGCCAACGCCGTTTTATCCTGGGACAAAGAGACAAACATGCCGAAAGGCGGGGTAACAGCCCGCATTCAGCAAATGACAACGCTGCGCCGTCTTAGCCATGAAATGTTTACCTCGGACGAAATGGGTGAACTAATTGAAAAAGCGGCTGAGGAGTTGAAAGATGCTGATTACGACAGCAATGAGGCCAGCTTGATTCGCTATTTGAAGGACAGCTACGCCGATGCCCGCAAACTGCCAGCCGATTATGTCCGGCGAGCCAGCGAGGCCAGCGGCAAGGCAAATCCGGCGTGGGTAGAAGCGCGGGCAACGAACAATTTTGAACTGTTCCGGCCTCATCTGGAGACGATGATTGAGCTGTGCCAGGAGATGGCGAATTATTATGGCTATGAGGATGAGCCGTATGATGCTTTGCTGGATAAATTTGAGAAGGGGATGAAAACGGCCGATGTGCGGGCGACGTTTGAAGCGGTCAAGCAGGAAGTTGTGCCTTTGCTGCAAGCGATTACGGAAAACGGCCGTACCATTGACGACAGCATTGTGCATCAACATTTCCCCATCCCCAAACAAAAAGAGTTTGCCCATTACATTGCCGAAGCGGTGGGTTACGACTTTAGCAGAGGGCACCTGGGGACAGTCACACATCCATTTGCAACCAGTTTTAGCCGGGATGACGCCCGCATTACAACGCGCTGGTATGAAGATTTTCTGAACCCGTCGTTGTTTGGCACGCTTCACGAATCCGGGCACGCGATGTATGAGCAGGGGACGCATCCCGATTTGGCAAGAACGCCGCTGGCACGGGGCACGTCGCTGGGTATTCATGAGTCGCAGTCACGGATGATTGAGAATATCGTGGGGCGCAGTTTGGGGTTCTGGCAGGCGCATTACCCTAAATTACAAGAAACATTCCCTGAGCAGTTGGGAGCGCATGATGTAGAGGCATTTTATCTTGCGATTAATAAGGTGCAGCCGTCATTTATTCGCGTGGAAGCGGATGAGCTGACGTATAATTTCCACATTATTTTGCGCTTTGAACTGGAACAGGCGATGTTGAATGGCGAGTTGGCGGCGAAAGATTTGCCGGCAGCCTGGAATGACAAGATGAATGAGCTGTTGGGGGTTGTACCGCCGACGGATTCGCAGGGTTGTTTGCAGGATATTCACTGGACGCGGCCTGGATTTGGCTATTTCCCAACGTATGCGCTGGGGAATTTGTATGCGGCGCAGTTTTATGAAACGGCCGTTTCCCAAAATCCGGCCATCGCAGAAGACATGGCACAGGGCAAAACGTCGTCACTGTTGGCGTGGCTGCGCGAGAATATCCACCAACACGGCCGTAAATACACGCCGGTTGAATTGGTGCAGCGCGTAACAGGCCAGCCGCTCAGTCATGATGCGTTTGTGCGTTATGTGACAAAGAAATTCACGGAGATTTACCAGCTTTAGGCAGGCAGGAAGGTGACGTAAAAAAACGGCCGTCTCATCAAGAGAACGGCCGTTTTTTTATGCCAGTGCAAATGCGCCGCGTGTTAGAATGTCCAGCCGCCGCGCAAACGGGTTACGGCCGTAAACACCAACGCCATCGCCACCACAACTACAATCAAATTATTGCGGAACTTCTTTTGGGCATCATCCGACTTTCGCCATGCCGCTGAAGAATGGGCTGCCACAATTGCTAAAAACATCGTTGCAGCATGCTCAACACGGTGCATCGGAAAACCGCCGCCCAGACCAAACAACAAAATCAGGCCTAGCAGCAGGTTCACATCCATCAAAATCGTCAAACCAGACATCAACCACCGGTCAAGAGAGGTATACTCCTTCTTACCCAACCAACCAATGGCAAATTTCACAATTGCCACCACAGCAACCAGTGCCACCAGCCAGCGCACTTCACCATGCAAAGTCAGCACAAAGTTCATTCGTTATTCTCCTTTTACTTTACTGAAAAAATTACTCTTCTTCGGTGGCTTCCCCACCCTCATCATGACTGTGAACCGGGTACTCAATCCGTACACGGGAAACAGCCCGTTTATCAGTTGCAATAACCGACATCACCACATTTTGCATATAAGTAACACTGTCACCAACTTTTGGCGGTCGTCCCAAAGCCGCCACAACCAGCCCGCCAACTGTCTCCACGTCCGGCAAATCATCTTCTTCACCCAGATAGATTTCTTCACGCAAATCATCTACCAGATATGTACCGGCAACTTCAATGATTCCTGGCGCAATTTGGATGTATGGCTCTTTTTCCAAATCAAACTCGTCGCGAACTTCCCCCACAATCTCTTCTACCAAATCTTCCAGGGTCACAATACCGGCCATGCCGCCAAATTCATCCAACACAACAGCCATGTGCAGCTTTTGCCGCTTAAATGCAGCCAGCAATCTTTCAACCGGCAAATCTTCCGGTACGGCCGGTGCAGAACGCAAAATCAGGCGCAAATCAAATTTACCTTCGCTTTTCATGGCTTGCCGCACCAAATCTTTGACATGCAAAATACCAATGATGTGGTCTCTGTCTTCCTTGTAAACCGGAAAACGGCTGTGACGGCTCTCTGCCACCAATTTGAGCAAGTCGTCATATGAGATTGTGTGGGGAATTGCCTGCACTTTTGGCCGGGGAGTCATCACCTGCCCCACTGTCCGGTCGCTGAAGTCGAAAATATTGCGGATCATCTCTTCCTCTTCTTCGTTCAGCAAACCGCTTTCTGCACTTTCGGTAACAATGATTTCCAGCTCTTCTGGTGACAAAACACGCTCATGCCCGGAAGCCGGAGGGACTTTTAGTAATCGCAATATCAAGTTGCCAATCCCATTTAATAAAGCGACAGGATATTTCATGACCCAGTCGGATAACAATGTCATGGCCGGGTTGATGGCTCTGACGATATTGACGGCATCGGTTAGTGCCAGGGCTTTGGGTATCATTTCGCCTAATACGACGTGTAAATAGGTCACGAAACTGAGTGCCAAAACGTAGCCAATGGAGGCAACGGCCGTTTCGCTCAACCCCAAATACGCCACCATATAAGGCTCAATAAAATGGGCAATTTGCGGCTCCGCATACATACCCAAACCAAGCGAAGCAATCGTAATACCCAACTGTGCCGTTGCAATATATTTGTCTTGCTCTCGCCTGTGCTCAATGATGTACAACACATGCTCGGCACGCTTGTCACCTGCCAAGGCCATCTGTTCCATTTGAGTCGGCCGTACGCCAATAATGGAAAATTCAGCCGCCACAAAAAACCCATTGATAAGCACCAACAGCAAAATAACAATAAAAGGCACAACCAAAACAAGCGGACTGGGCAGTCCAGCTTCTGCTGCGGCCTTGAAAAACAAAACGATTCCTGCTCCCGGCATCACCAAAAACACAAAAGCGGCCTTACTCATGATCAGCCACCTCCCACTCAGAAAACGGAGCAGATACATCAATTTGAGGGAGCAGCAACGAAACCTCAGAAACGCCTAAATCTTCCATTGCTTCCACGCGAATTTCAATCTCATTCACGATAATCACATCACCTTCATGAGGAATCCGGCCAAGCTGGCTAAAAACAAGACCGCTCAACGTGTCAGCCTCATCAGGTAGATTAAGCTCCAAATATTCATTGACATCGGTAACCAATAAATCTCCACGAAGGTAAATTCGGCCTTCCTTGTCGCGTGCTACCAGAGCCATTTCATCATCAAATTCATCTTGCAATTCGCCAAAAATTTCCTCAATCAAATCTTCAAGTGTTACCAAACCGGCCGTGCCGCCATACTCGTCAAACACAATAGCCAAATAATTGCGGCCTGTATTAAGCATTTGCCAAAGCTTGGTAACTGGTAAAGTTTCCGGCACGTACAACACCTGACGAATGATAGATTGCAAATCGTCATTTTGTTGAATATGCAGCCGGAACAAATCTTTAATATGCACAAAACCTACAATCTCATCGATGGATTCCTTGTAAATAGGAATACGGGAATATCCCTCGTCAATTGCCAGTTGAATTAATTCTCTTATGGTGCTTGTAATCGGAGCAGCAACAAGTTTTGTGCGATGAAGCATGACCTGTCTGGCGGTTAAGTCACGCAGCCGGAAGGCGTTGCGCAGCATTTGCCGCTCTGAATCTTCCAGCAAGCCGACTTCGTGACTTTCAGAAACCAGCATTTCAATCTCTTCCGGGGAATGACCAATGGTTTCTTTATCTTTGGGGTGTCTTTTTAACCAACCCAGGCGAACCATGCCGACCATAATCAAGTTGGCGCTGCCGTTAAAAATGACAATTAGAACGCTTAAAAGCCAAAGGGTAATTTTCATTGGCCAAACGACACGCAAAGCCCACTCTTCCGGGCGTTGAACTGCCAGTGATTTTGGCAGGAGTTCCCCCAAAATGACTTGCAGGATGGTGATGAATGCCAGCACAATAATCCAGGCAAATTCTTCTCCCAAATTTGTCAGCCAATCAACTTGAAAGCTGGCTAAAAGAGAAGTTAACCGTGGGGCCAGTTCATTTTGCCCATATGCGCCTAATACCAATGAAGAAATAGTGATGCCAAGCTGGCAAGCTGCCACGTAACGGTCTAGCTGCTTGCTGTTTTCGATAATTGGCATTAACAATTTGGCTGCCCGGTTGCCTTCGCCAGCCATTTGGCTGATTTTGGTACGTCTGGATGCAACTGTTGCGAATTCAGCAGCGACATATAAGCTGTTGAAAAATATCATTAACGCGACAGTCAGAAATATTACAACGATGTCCATAGCCTCCTCTGAAAGTAAGGATTGATGATTGATGGATTTAAGATTGAAACGGCCGTTAAAAATGCAAAATGGTGTGCAGTGGTTGATGGTTGAAGTAATTTGTTGTAGACACGGCCGTTTCCGGCTAACACACAGCACAAAACAACCCTCTTGCCTCTAAATGCCAAGAGCGTTACCTTATTTATCAATTGCCGATATGAGTATTGGGAGCTGTATCTTCGTTCCGGTTCACCGGAACTAGGGGGCTCTGCGGTTGGGTCTGTCACAATGTGCGCTCCCCCTGCTGCCCACGTGACATTACTTGTAGGTTCATTTGCCTAAAACAGGGTAAACAATTCTCTAAATTTTTCTTTCTTTTGAAATTTGAAACAAAATGAAATGAATGAAACAGATTATAGAATAGCCCACCCCTTTGGTCAAACGAGTATACCTGAGTTTGGTCAATCCAAGAGCTGCAAGGGAA
>CAZRIB010000299.1:0-5341 GCA_964600035.1 uncultured Ardenticatenaceae bacterium
ACTGACCCAACGGGCAGTCCTGTGGGTAGTTTTAACTGGATAGGTTTGTTCATGGGTTTGTTCCTGGTCCGGATAAACCACAAAAAGAATTGGCTCTTTAGGATTTCATGGGGTTGACACCAGATGTAGAGGCAGGTTTCAAACCAGCCCCTACCAAATATGCAATGTACCCCGTGAATCCCAAAAGACCCAAAGAATTTTGACGAAAACCACCTGGTTGACTGACAAATTTATCTAACTGCAAAGAACGCCAAGAACGCAAAGAGAAAAAATGATAGGCAAAGCACGATTTAATGCGGTCGTACCGTGACAGAAGACGTTTGGCGTGTACTGACTGCGTTTTAATGTGGAAACAGTGGGGAACGGCCGTCAGCTTTACACTCATGTAGGCCAGAGGGACAGACGATACTGGCGAATATCTTGCCTACGGCCGTGACTGCGCGGCTGTGGTTGACGTAAGCGGACGGCGCAGCATCTTTTTTGCTTCTTTGAGCAACACATGAATATCAAACGGCTTGCGCAAAAAACGAACATTTTCTGTGTTCAGGTTCTTCAAAAAGTCCGGTTTACCTTGACCGGAAAGAAAAATCACGGGCACATCGGGACGCGCACGGCGTATCTGCTCATATAATTCCGGCCCGGACAGGCCGGGCATGGTTACGTCCAGGATAACCAGGTCTATCTCTTGCGGCGCAGCCGCAAATCTGTCCCATATTGCGTCGCCATCAACGGCCGTCAACGGACGACAACCCACCAGTTGAAATGCGTCAGACAGGGATTTGCGAATAACCCTTTCATCTTCACCAATGAGAACAACACAGCCCTCTTCCAACGGCTGAAGATCGATCGTGGTTACGTCGTCTGACAGAGGAAGCGAGACTTCCGGTACAGCGGGAAATAACAAGTGAAAAACAGTTCCGTTCCCCGGCTCGCTTTCTATGCAAATGGCGCCCCGATGGCGACGCAAGGTAGCCTGGATAGTAGACAGCCCCAGCCCGCGTCCGGCAGCTTTAGTGCTGTAAAATGGGTCAAAGATGTGTTCCAGTGCAGCAGCGTCCATCCCTTTTCCCTTGTCGGCAACGGTCAAACGGACGTATAAACCGGGCGGAAATGTGTCAGTGAAAAAATGCCAGGCGTCGTCCAGCGTGGTGATTTCGGTCACGGCCGTAGCAATT
Organism: uncultured Ardenticatenaceae bacterium; assembly: GCA_964600035.1. GTDB lineage: Bacteria > Chloroflexota > Anaerolineae > Promineifilales > Promineifilaceae > CAZRIB01. The sequence goes on from CAZRIB010000299.1 coordinate 1,176, forward strand.
TCCACCTGCCCCCGTTTCCCCTCATACGATTCGGCCGCATTGATCACCAGATTCATCAGCAGCCGCTGCACCTGCCCCTCATCCGCCATAATGGGGGGCGTATCTTCCGCCAACCGGGTAAGCAGCGTAACACGAGGCGCAAACACACTCGCCCAGATGCGGGCATTGCGCCGCGCCAGACAATTCAGGTCAACCGGCCGCAGCGGGCCTGGTTCATCCCCCTCCGCCAGCCGCCGGGTCAAATACGCCGCCTGCTGCGCCGCCCATAACGCTGTTTCCACATGCTTGCGGGCGGCCGGCAAATCCACCCCCTTCTGGCGCAGAGCCAGCGAATTTTGCGCTATTATCCCTGTTAACAAATTGTTCAGATCGTGAACAATACCCTCAACAGCATTGCCGGAATTTTCCATTTACAGCCTGTATGCTGACCTTCTGCTACCGTTACTCAGATTCCTCATTTCAGGTGTGACGAAAGAGTGACGCAGCAAATTGCCTGTTCGAGTTTACTGAAAAAAGCCGCGGATTGCGCGGATCTGCCTGGATTTTTCTCCAGTAAACCTTCGCGTTCTTTGCGTTCTCTGCGTTCTTTGCGGTTTTTTCAGTAAAATCATATCTGGATTTGCACTGTTCTGAATATTTTGCGGAATAATGTGGTAAGATAGCTCCCGCATTCCCATCATCCTTTGGGGCGTCATTCCAGACCTTACGCCCCGGTTCGCTTTGCGGCAATTCCTGGCACTGCTGAACTGCCCGGCCAAACAGCTTTATGAACCAATATACAATCCTGATTATTGATGACGATGACAACAACGCCACCGTAGCCAAATTCATTTTAACGGATAGAGGGCATAATGTAAAGGTGGCTTCTACCGGCGCGGCCGTCAAGCGTTTGCTGAACGCGGCCCGGAAACAGGGAGAAGATCGCCCGTTTGATTTAATCCTGCTGGATTTAATGATGCCGGACATGGACGGCCGGGAAATTTTTCGCTGGCTGCGCCGGCAGCGGGAAACGGAGAATACGCCGGTGATCGTCGTTTCCGCTATCAGTAAACTGCAGGACCGCGCCCAACTACTAGACATGGGTGCCGACGATTATCTGGTTAAGCCATACACCGCCAATGATTTGGTAGCGCGGGTAGACATTTACCTTCAGTTAAGTCAACTACGCCGCAGCAAGCAGAAAGCAGAGCAACGGTACCAGTTAAGTTACCGTCAATTACAAGAGGCTGTCAAACATAATGAGCAACTGGTGCGCCAGGAACAACGACGGCGGGAGCAGGCCGAATATTTACACAAAATAGCACAAACGGTTACTTCCTCCCTGGAAATGGAAGACGTTTTGCAGCGAGCTATGGATGCTGTCTGTTCCATGATTGACGTGGAGAGCGGTTCCATTTTGCTGCGCGACGAAGAAAGCGGCGAGTTACTTTTTGTCAAAACACTCCACCCGACGCCGGAACTGGCCGGGCAGCGCATTAAGCCGAGGCAGGGCATTGCCGGGCACGTCGCCGAAACTCGCCAGCCATTGTTGCTGCGCAACGCCCGGCAGCACCCTCACTTTTACCCCGGTATAGACCAGATCACGAATCGGCAAACTCGCTCTCTTTTATGTGTGCCGCTCATAGCACACGGCCGTCTGCTGGGCGTGCTGGAACTAATCAATAAAAAAGACGGAGAATTTACAGAGCTGGACCTGACCCTGACAAATGCCGCAGCTGCCTCCATTGCTATTGCCATAGAAAACGCCCGCTTGTACCACCGGCAAAAAATGTTAACCGCTCAACTGCAAGAGGCACAATCCCAGTTTATCCAGAGCGAGCGTATGGCGGCCATGGGGCGGCTGGCCGGCGCTCTGGCGCATGAGATTAACAACCCGCTGCAAGCCATCCATAGCAGCTTGCAGCTGGTGCTGGATTTTGACCTGGATGAGGCGAAAAAGACAGAATACGTGCAGATGGCGCACGAGGAAGTGGAACGTTTGGTAAAAATCGGGGGGCGGATTCTGAATTTTGTGCGGCCCCCGGCGGAAACGCTGGAGCCAATATACGTAAACACCATTGTACGCCAGGTGATAAAGCTGGTCCGCAAATATATTGCCCACAGCAACTGTTCTGTAAACGAAAAACTGGCTTCTGATATTCCTCCGGTTCAGGCGGCCCCGGAACAGTTGGCCCAGGTGTTTCTGGCGGTTTTGCTTAACGCGCTGGACGCTATGCAGGATGAGCCGGGAGAGTTAACAATTATCACAACCGTCAAGGGGAAATGGGTAGAAGTAATTTTTGCCGACACGGGCAGCGGGTTTACGTCTGAAGCGTTCAAGCACATGTTTGACCCTTTCTTTTCTACCCGCGAGGGGCATGTTGGCCTGGGGCTGACGGCTGGTTACGTAATTATGGAAAGGTTAGGCGGGTGCATTATGGCGCGTAACCGGCGCCAAAAGGGCGCCATAGTGACCATTCGCCTGCCCTGGCAGTAAGGCGTTTATGAGCGACCAACGGATTCTTGTTGTAGATGACGAAAAGACAACCCGCCTGGCGCTACGTGAAGCGTTTCGGCAAAAGGGGTACGCGGCTGACGCCGCCGCTTCCGGCGCGGAAGCGCTGCACTGCCTGCAAACGGCCGTCTACGATGTTGTGATTCTGGATTTGCAGATGCCGGGAATGCGCGGGGAAAAGGTGTTGACCCAGGCGGAAACGCTGGCCCCGGATACGGCGTTTATCGTTTTGACGGCGCACGCTTCTACCGATTCGGCTATTACGGCGCTGCGCTCCGGCGCGTTTGATTATTTGTACAAACCAACTTCTCTGGAAACGTTGTTTACAGCCGTCACCTGCGCCATCCAGAAAAAGGAAGAGGCAACCCGTCAGAAACGGGCGCTGCAATTACTCCAGGAAGCGGCAACCGCTTTTGTCCAGCCAGAGAAGACGCCCAAAGAAACAACCACGCTGAAAGCGGCTGGCATCACCTTGAACCTGCAGCAGCAAACGGCCGTTTATCACAACCGCCCTTTACGCCTGACGCCCGTAGAATACAGATTGTTGCACGCCCTTATACAAAACCCTGACGTCACCCTGAGTTATGCAGACCTGGCCCGTTCGGCGCAGCGTGTGGATATGCCGGAAGACCAGGCCAGAGCTATGCTCAGAACGCACATCTACCGTCTGCGCCAAAAGCTAACCTGGCACGAAGAATGTCCCCTGCAAACCGTGTGGGGTCGTGGCGTCATGCTGGTCACGCAGCAGCACAAGTAACGGCTGCCCTGCCCGCACCAATTACCGTTTACCGCTTGCCCGTCCTCGACTCCTCTACCATGCTCTCCACTTCCATTAGCACCATGCGGTCAATCAACGCCCGGCTTTGGCCACTCATCCGCTCCATGGCCCGGATGTAGCTTTCAAAATATCCTTCGGCAATCAGCCCGGCAATAATGTCTGTAACCCGTTTGAAGGAAGCAAACAGTTTGACCGCCTCATCTGCCGGGAGTGTCGCCAGGCATTTTTCCAGAAACAATTGCTGCACCCGGCTCATGGCCCCCAACATAAATGGATTGGTAACGTGACGGGGAATATGAATCAATCCTACAAACCATTGCCAATGCCAGAATTGGTCGTCAATACGCCCGCCAGAGACAATCCGGTACCAGTTACGCAAGGTGTCTTCCCGCGCCGGGCGTTCGTCTTCGTGGAAAACGGCCGCTGTACGGCCGTAACCATACAGCATGTCATAAAACGCTTGCGTTACCACATCTTCCCAGGCGGCCGTATGCGCCGCATATTTCCGCAAAACTGCCGCGTCTTCTTCCGTATATCCTGTTAGTTGAATCAAATCCTGCAATACAGTCTGTAATATATCTGCCATTCTGCGCCTCCTTGTAATGCGCTCAAATGAATAGACTTGTTCCTGAATAAATTGGACACGAATTAACACGGAAAACACTAATGGCAAGCATTCAGTTAGTCAGCTAGTACCCGTAATCCGTATTCAGTAATCCGTAATTCGTAATCCGTGTGCTCTACCTCTGGTAATTTTGTCAGAAAACGGTATACGGACACCGGGTTACGTGTACCAATGCCTTGTAAAGTAAATTTGGCTCTTTAGGATTTCATGGGGGTGACACCAGATGTAGGGGCAGGTTTGAAACCTGCCCCTACCAAATATGCAATGTA
>CAZRIB010000300.1:0-5335 GCA_964600035.1 uncultured Ardenticatenaceae bacterium
GATTGGAGATTGGAGATTTTTGTCTCTCCAATCTCCTGATTACGACAGCATTACATTCGCTTCTTAAATTCTTCTGTCAATGCAGGCAGCACCTCAAACAAATCACCGACAATGCCATACTGCGCCAGCTTGAAAATAGGCGCTTCGGGGTCTTTGTTGATGGCGACAATCACTTTGGAAGTGCGCATACCGGCCTGGTGCTGAATTGCGCCGCTAATGCCGCAAGCAATGTACAAATCCGGGCTGACGGTTTTGCCTGTTTGTCCGACCTGGTGTTCATACGGAATCCAGCCAGCATCTACGGCCGCACGAGATGCACCAACGGCCGCACCCAACACCTCAGCCAGTTCACGCACGGGGGCAAACCCTTCCGGGCCACCAACACCGCGCCCGCCGCTGACGATAATGTTGGCATCGGTCAGGCTAATAGTGCCCTCTTTGCCTTCAAACCCGGTCACTTTGGTGGCAATGTCATCTTCAGCCACAACGGGGTCAACATACTGGGCTGTCCCTGTGCCGCCTGTTGATTCAGCCTGGGGGAACGCCCGGTTGCGCAAAGTGATGATTTGCGTGCCTTCGGTCACGAAGCAGGTTGCCAGCAGTTTTCCGGCGTAAACGGGACGGGTTGCTTTGACTTTGCCGTCTTCTACGGTAACGGCCGTTGCATCTGCCACCAACCCGGCATCCAAATCCGCAGCCACCCAGGCCGCCAAGTCACGTCCACGTGTAGACGCGCCAGCCAAAATGACATCCGGCTCATGTGTCTGCGCCACCTTTGCCACCAATGGGCCAACAGCTTCCACCCGGAAAGGCGACAAGGAAGCGTCATCGGCCGCAATCACCTGATCGCAGCCCAAATCAAAAGCAGCATCCACAGCCGGAGCAACGCCGCTGCCCATCACCAAACCAGTCAGTTCCACACCCAGTTCATCGGCCACAGAGCGCCCGGCGGCAATTGCTTCTTTGCTAATGGTAGCCAATGCGCCATCTTTATTTTCCAAAAAGACAAATACGCCGCTCATATCACCTTCTCCTCATACAGCTTGTCTACCAGTTTTTGTGCTTTTTCAGCAATGGAATCCCCTTCAATGATTTCCACTTCGCCTTCACGCGGCGGCATGGCATAGACATGGCTCCAGTCCACTTTGCTGCTAACCGGGCCTTCCACACCAATGTCGGCGGCACTCCATACGGGAATGGTTGCCCGGTTTGCCTTGCGGATGCCCATAAAGCTGGGGTAACGCGGTTCATTTATTTCTTTAACCACGCTGATGACAACCGGCAGGGGGGCTGTTACGGTTTCTTTGCCGTCATCCAGCAAACGCTCTACGGTTACGGCCGTATCGGTAATTTCCTTGATAGCAGAAACAAAGGTGAGCGGCGTCCAGCCTAGTTTGCGGGCAGTCTGAACGGCCGTTTGCCCGGTATCACCGTCGATGGCCTGCTTGCCAAAGATAGCCACCTTGACATCACCAACCTTGTTAATGGCGGCGGCCAAAACTTTGGCAGTGCCCAATGTGTCCGCACCGGCAAAAGCCGGGTCAGAAACGAGCACGGCTTCTGTGCAGCCCATTGCCAACGCCGTTTTCAGCGCTTCTTTGCTGTCCTCATCACCCATTGTCATGGCGATGACATCGGTTGCGCCGTGGTTTTCCTTGAGCCGGATACCTTCCTCAATGGTGTACTCATCCCAGGGATTGACGACATTTGGTTTGCCGCCGGGATCGTCCCAACTGACATTGCCCGCACTGTCAACCGTGAATACGGCCGTTGTGCTGGGCGTTTGCTTGGTTAATACAACAACTTTCATGCAACAACCCTCCGTTATAGTTTGGGATTTTCTAATAATGTTTCATTGAGCGCCCGCACCTGTGCCGCGAACGCGTCATTGCGAAATGAGATTGTCAGGGAACGGCCGTCAAATGCCACAATTTTGGCGGCACGGTAAACGTCTGCCTTTTCTGGCAGCATGTGACGGTCAATAATCGGCTGAAACCCGGCCAACACCAGCACCGCCGCCAGCAGCGCAGCCACACTCCCTATAAACAGTCGAAAGGCCAGCGCCGCATTGAGCCAAAGCAGCACGCCAGCCAAAACAACAACTCCCACCAACGTGGCCGCCGCCCAACTGATGCGCAGCCACCGTTCTTCCTGGTAGGAGCGACGCTGTAACAAATTGTAAACGGCCGTACTCACCGGCACATCCAGCACCAATTCACGCACACCCCATCGGTATGCAATTGGCAGTCGCGCCGATGCCGGTTCACCGCTGTACACACAAACCGCAGGAAAACGAACCACGTCGCCGGAAACCGCCCGCAGTGTCACATCAGCCATTGAGCCTTCTCCTGCAAGCGGCCAGTGTGGTGGATGATATGTTGGGCATTTGGGGGGGAGTTTGGACAGCAAAAAGGGGCACAGCGGCCAAAACCGGAGAACCCGCGCGCCGTTAGCGTGGAAAGGACAGCTAGCTTGGCAAAAAGCAACGAATCATTCGACATGAAACAGTTCTCGTGGTTTGTGGGTTCGGCTTCATTATAATGCCGCAGTGCGTTATGAGCAACCGCTCATTTTTTAGCCGGAAGGCATTATGGCATTATTTTGGTTTGACGGCAAAAATGAATACACCGTCACGGCCGTAAACCATCTCCAACGCCGGATTTGCGGCCAACGCCTCTGGCCGCATAAACCCATCACGCAGCCCAACGTAAAGATGGGTCACGCCTTGCTCCCTTAACCACACCGCCACAGCCGGATCGCGCCAATCGGTAACGGCCGCTGCCGCTTCGTTATACGCCGTCACCTGCTGCACCAACTCCGCACTGTAACTGTAGTCAGCCGGGGGCGTGGTTGTCATCCGTTTGGTCAGCGGCACAATCCACACACCGCCATCTGTAGCAGAGTAAATGTTTCCCAGCCACTGCCAACTGTTAACCCCAATTTTGGCATCTGCGGGCAGGTTGGCCTCTATCCAGGGCATGGCGGCCATATCGGCAGGCTGCGCCAGCACTGTTTGGGGATTGAGGATGTTGATTTGAAAACGCACGCCAAAAATGATGGCCGCCGCCAATGCTGCCCCGAATACGGCCGTTCCCACGGTATACGCCAGCCAATGAATGCGTGCCAGCCACTGCCACAGGGCGACCATGGTTACCCCAAGAAAAATAGCCAACGGCACAAAAACAATGATGTACATCGAATTGTAATTGACGACACTGGTACTTGGCAGACCAATGCGCTCGCCGCCCAGCAAAATAAACAACAGCCCCACCCAAATTACCAGTGCCGATGGCAGCACACTCCAGCGCCGCCGCCGTATCCGGTCTACCAAAGCCACCAGCAGCCCCACCCCCGCCAGATAGACAAAGTGCCATTCCCAGCCGCTGTTCAGGTAGGAAACGGGAAAGGCGTGGTAGCTGGTTGTGCCTCCGGAAAAAACACGTTGGGTGTTTGTCAGTGCCAACAGCTGCAAGATGCGGGGCAAGAGCATCACGAGGGCTGTTGTCATGGCGGCGATAAGGGCACGGCCGTTTCGCCCCAGACTAATTCCCCACACCACGGGCACGAAGGGCACAAAGTAAGCAAACACACGGAAATGCACCAAAAACAGACCGCCGGTAAGCAGTGCCACAATCCACCAAAGCAGCCGCCATTGTTTTGCACCGCGCACCAACTGCCACACAACAGCCAGCAGCACCGGCAAAATAACCACGCCTGTCAATTGGGTAAGCCGCCCCCAGGAGACGTAGTAGCCGGGAAAGAAGAAGGGCAGGGCTGGCAGGAGGGCGGCAATCAGGGCGGCATCCCGGCGGCGGGTGGTCAGCCAGACGGCCGTATACACAGCCAAAGGCACAAGGGCGTTTAACATCTGCCCCAGGTAAAGCAGCATGTAGTTCATTGCCCAGCCGCTCATCAGGTGCAGACTGGCCGGAATGGTGTGAAAGCCAAAATGATAAGGGAAGCGATCGACTGGCAAAAAGTCGGCGTAGCTGCTGGGGGTTTGACCAGTTTCCACCATAACGGCCGTTATCAAAGAATGCCGCCCGGAATCTACCCAAGGCGGGGCATTGATACCGCGCACAGCCAGCAGGCGCACGGCAAAGGCCAGCAGCAGCAAGGCCAACAACAAGGCATGTGACCAGCGCCATCTGTTTAACAAAGAAACGGCCGTATCCGTTTCCTCGCGCCCGTGCCACCACGCCCACAACGCCGCCATCCAGCCGCCGCCAAACAGCAGCCACAGGCTTGTGCCTGTCATGTGGCCGCCCACCAGGGTAAGCCCGTACCAAAGCAGCGCCCAAACAGAGATACCCAGGGCAGCGGCCGTTCCCCACCACGCCATTGGATCCCAGCGCCGCCACCATGCTGGCCCCAGCCACAGCAGCAGACACCCCGGCATCACCATGAAGAGCAGAGCCAGCAGCATGTACCCGCCGTCAAAATAGAGGACTGTCCCTAAAGCGACCAGCGCATTGCGCCAGCCTAGTTCATAACGGGTAACAAACCGCAGCTCCTGTACGGCCGTTTCCGGAGCAGATGTCGCTAATGGCCCGGCATCAACAGTTAGCCGCCCATCGGCATAGCTGTCTAAAGAAAAGCCGCGCAAGGTGATGGTGTTGGCGCTGTTTCCCCGCATAACCAGGGTGTAGGTGCGCCACGCGGAATGGGGTTGGGGCGCAAAGCGAAAGATGTGGGTTTGCTCGTTGGCAAACATGGTGGCGGCTAAATCTTGTTCGGCAATGAGGGTGTCTGTGTCGTCAAAAAGCTGAAGCTGGAAACGGCCGTTTTCGGCCGTTTCACCCGTTGGAACCAAAACAAGCTCCACCTCACGCAAATCGTCCCAACGTGGCACAAATGTCTGCCGAATGACCAGCCCATCACGCGGTACGGGCAGCACACTATCGGCACGAAGCTGCACCACATCATCCGCTACGATTGGCCCCCATCCCACCGGGAATGGTGAACGGCTCCCTAAAGCCAGATATTGCCCCACAAACAAGACCACCCCCACCAGCATGGGCAGCCAAAACCAGCGCCGTACGAGTGATAACGGCCGTATTCTGCGTGTCAGGGCATCAAATTCGGACATAAGGCATAAAAAAAGCCGCTCTCATTTAAGAGCGGCCCTTTCTCTTCAGTGGTGCCAGGTGGGGTCGAACCACCGACCTAGGGCTTATGAGTCCCCCGCTCTGCCACTGAGCTATGGCACCAAAGCGAGCGGAATTATAGCCAAAACCATGCATCCTGACAACTAAAAAATGATGAATAATCAAAGCGTATTGATTAAAGAGACCCGCACTGGCTGCACCGACCACTATGAATGGAAATGTGGCAG
>CAZRIB010000301.1:0-5331 GCA_964600035.1 uncultured Ardenticatenaceae bacterium
AACTGCCCAGTCGTAGCGTTCCAATGTGCCAGTAAATTTTGGTAATGCGGGTCATCGTATCGAGCTAACGAGAAGGCTGGCGCATAATCAGGCAGGGTGCTGCCGGTCACATGGGCGGCCAGCAAATCGGCGCCTGCCTGGCTGGCCATAATGCCATAGCCCGATACCGCCCCAAACAGATATGCGCCGGTTACGGGCAGCGGGCCGATTAACGGCCGATTCTCTTGTGTTTTGCAGTAATAGCCGCCATCTACCCAGGGCGGGGCCATTGTGCCCAGGTAGCGTGCCAATTCGGGAATCATGCGTACCAGCCCGCGCATGACAATTTCCGGGTACTCCGGCGGGAAGGTGGGGTGTTCCACGACCGTTTGTTTTTCCAGGTGATATGTCCACAGCACCAGAATGATGGGGCTGTCGCCTGCGCCTTCCGGCCGAAAGTGGACGCCTGCCGGAAACTGCTCGGTGAGCCAGCGTGTTTCGGGATCGGCGGCCAGCTCTTCCCGTTCTTCTTCTGTCCAAAAAAGGTGAACGGGGTCTTCCCAAATCATGAGGGGGGCGCTGCGGGGGATAATGCCTGCTGTGTCGCGGAAGGAGATTTTGCCGTGCAGTTCGTTGAAAACAGGTAGGTCAATGTCCATAAGCTGCCCCACGTCGCGCAAAAATGGCCCGGCTGTGTTGATGAATGTGCCTGTGTGGATGGTTTGGTTGTGGTTGATGGTGACGGAGGCGATACGGCCGTTTTCCACCCCTACGCCCGTCACCCGCCCACGCACCAACTGAACCCCCTGTGCCCGTGCCTGCTCCAGCAAATACATGCCCAGTGTTTGTGCCGAAAGCCATCCGCACCGGCGCGTGTGCAGCATCGCCACCGCATCATCTGTAATAAACGGGAAATGTTTTTGAATGAGCGCCGGGTTTAGCACCAAATCAGCACCGGTTAGCTGCTGCTGGAACCCTTCTGCCGGGGAAGGCGTATAAGCGGCATTTGCTTCTGTGTGAACACGCAGTTCCCCCGCCCCCAGCGCCGAGATTTCCCGTGCAGAAGCTTCCATTTGTCTGGCTTTTTCTTTCCGGCCAGTTAAAAAGACATAGCCACGCCGGTTCAGGCCAAACAAATTGTCGCTTTCCAGTGCCAGCTCTTCCAGCAAGTCAATAGAGCGGTTCATAAAGTGAATCATTTCACTGCCAGGGCCGGGCCACCAGTTGCGGTATGCTTCGGTAGATTTGTCACTGGTAAAGCTTAGGGGATCGCGTTCATCTACAAGGATGATATTTTTAATGCCGTGCCGTACTGCGAGATGGTAAGCGGCAGAAACGCCGCTAATGCCTGCGCCGCAAATGACAATATCAGTGGTTGGGGTAGAGGACATTTTTTTCTCCTTGAAAATAATGATTAATGGATCCAAGATTAAAGGCGTAAACGTGGGTGAGGATATGGTGACTTGGGTCAATAATCTTGAATCTTCGTATCTATTCAGGTGTACCCTTAGATTTGTCAAATTTAGTCTGGTAAACGCCTGGTCATGCTAAAAAATTTGACAAATCTTCTCGGCAGCGCTGTATAGATACGAATCTTCAATAATTTGTCGCGGATAGCTGCATTTTACGCTTCCTTTATGGCAATCCCCCCCTATTGGCCTACATATTTTCAAAAAGTGGTGTGCTATAATGCCTCATCATTGGTCTAAATTGCAAGGATTTATCTGTCAATATGTTTGACCAACCTTCTCCCGTATTTTTCATAGGTATTTTGGTAAGTAATGTCAGCGCTACCATTGGCCTGGCTATGGCTGTGTTGGTGCTTTGGCAGTCTCGTACGGCCCGTATTAACCGGCTGATGGCGGCTTATGCCACAACAATTTTTTTGTGGGGTGTGGGCAGCATTGTCATGCGTATGGCTATGCTGTTTGGTTATGAACCAAGCGTTTTGTTCAAGATAAATACGTTTTTGATGGGATTGGGTGGGTATATTTTGCTGTGGTTTGCAGCGGCTGCTGCAGATGTGGAGCAGGCAGTTTGGGTACGCATAACCAAGCGATTATGGCCGGTTCTTGCTGTGTCAATACTTGTAGTCACTATAGTAGGCCAGATAAATAATGTTGTATTTTTGCCAGACGGCCGTATTTTGGTGAAATTCCGGCTTATACCCGCACTGGTGTTATCTTTATTGTATTTTTGTTATTTTGCTTCTTCCATTATCTTGTGGCGGCACAGGAATCTTGGTACAGATTATTTGGTTGTTGGCAGCATAATTGGCGTAGTTGGGGTAGGGGCCACGCTGCTTTTTCCGCAAATTCAATCGGTGCTGCCGCCAATTGGTTTTGTGGCATTGTCGTCACTCTTTTTTGTGCGGACAATCTTGAATGAGCAGTTATTTCACCCGCTGCGCCGGTTGAATGCGCGGCTTCAGGCCAGTGAAGAACGCTACCGGCTGCTTTCTGAACTGACGTCTGACTATGCTTATAAAGTGGTGTTTACGGAAGACGGCCGTTTCCACTTTGAGTGGCTGACAGAAGCCTTTACCCGCATTACGGGCTATACCGCCGCAGAATTGGAAGCGGAACGGAATTGGGCTTCTTTTGTACACCCCGATGATGCCGACATCATTCAGGCAATGGATGCCCAAATGTTGGCCGGTGAAGTGGCTGAGGGGGAGTACCGCATCATCACGAAAAATTACGAGACGATTTGGATTCAAGAGCACAGGCGACCGGTTTTGGACGAAAACGGCCGTTTGCAAAGCCTTACCGGTGCCACCAAAGACATCACAAAACGCAAAACCATCGAACTCGCCCTGCAAGACAGCGAAGCCAAACACCGCCTGCTGCTGGACAACATTCGCCTGCCCGTTCTGGCGTTAGAACCAGACATGACAATCTACTATTGCAACACCGCCTACGCCCGCTTTGTCGGCATGTCCACACCAGAGTTGGAAGGCAAAAATTTACTGGAGCTGTTCCCCGGTTTCCAAAACAGAAAAAGCTACGAAGTGTACCAGCAAGTTCTAAAAACAGGCGTGTCCGGCCAGATTGAAGGGCAGTTTGGCGATCGCGTGCTGCTGGCGCAAGTTTTCCCGGCTCCCTGGGGACTGCTTTCTGTGGCCGATGATATTACAGACAGAAAAATTGCCGAAGAAGCGCTGGTTGTGAGCCGGATGAAAACAGAGCTGCTTGCCAAAGTCAGCCATGAACTGCGGACCCCGCTCGGTGCGATTTTAGGCTATGCTGAAATGCTGCATCACGGCACAAGAGGCCCGGTAACAGACGAACAGAAGAAAATGCTTAAACGCATCATGGTGAATACAGAAAAGCTCATTGACAATGTAAATGCCATGCTGGATGAAGCCCAAATTGAGTTGGGGACGTTAAAGCTCAACATGGCAGACTTTCCACCTCAGGCATTGTTGGAAAATATGCACGCCGTGTTAGACCTGAAAGCCAGGGTGAAAAAGATTCGGTTTACCAGTGAAGTTGATGACAATATGCCCCCATTTGTCACGGCCGATTTCCAGCGACTGCAACAAGTTTTGGTAAACCTTGCCGACAATGCCATCAAATTTACGGAAACAGGCTGGGTTCATGTGCGCATCTCCCGGCAAGACGACGCACATTGGCAAATCAAGGTGTCGGATACCGGCATTGGCATTTCGGAAACAGCGCAAATGTACATTTTTGACGCATTTAGGCAGGTAGACGGCTCGCCAACCCGCACGCATGATGGCGTTGGCCTGGGACTGTCCATTGTAAAACAGTTGGTCACCTTAATGGATGGCACGATTGACGTAAAAAGTGCGCCAGGAGAAGGCGCAACATTTACGGTTGTGCTGCCGTTAGTCACAATTCAGGAGTCAGCAGTATGAGCAACCCTTTGGCATTGGTTATTGAAGATGACGAAGATTTGGCAGTTATCTTTAGAGAGGCATTGGCAACGGCCGAATACGACACAGAAGTCATCAGTGACGGACAGGATGCCCTGACACGTTTGGGTGAAGTGACACCCGCTTTAATTGTGCTGGATATGCACCTGCCGCATGTAAACGGGGAAGATATTTTGCGCACCATTCGTGCAGATGAACGGCTGGCGCAAACACGAGTTGTCATTGCCACGGCCGATGCCGGCATTGTGTATGGGTCTACCGGCAGCCTGGCCGATACTGTGTTGATAAAACCAATTCGCTTTGATCAACTGCGGCATTTGGCTTCCCGGTTACGGCCGTAAACCCATCACCCCGCCAGCCGCTTTAACCGTTTCGTCTGGTTCCGTGAAATTTGAAAATGATCAAAATCACGCGCCACATACGTATGGCGGAAAAAAGTGCGCGCTTCTTGACGAATATCCCGTTCAAAATAGCGGCGGGATAAATGCGTAAGAATGAGCGTTTTAACCCCCATCTCCCGCGCAAATTGGGCCGCACGTGCCGCCGTCATATGCCCAAACTGCCGCGCCATTTCATCCTCTTGCGCGGTATAGGTCGATTCCATCACCAACACATCTGCATCCTGACAAATTGGGGCTAAATTGTCCAGCCTGCCAACATCGCCAATGTGGACGTAGCGCGTACCCGGCGTGGGGTCGTCCAGCACGTCATCCGGGTAAATGGTGCGTCCGTCGGCCAGGGTAATGGCGTTGCCCAATACCAGTTCTTTGCGCTCTGGTCCAAAAGGTACGCCCAGGGCATCGGCTTTGTCTGCCAGAAACGGCCGTTGCGGCTTCTCCTCAAACAAAAAACCATAACAATCCGCCCCCCGATGACTGACTGGAAAAGCAGACAGGCGGAATTTGTCATCTTCCATAATCGGGCCATTTTCCAACGGAACGAGATTGATGTTCAAAGGGGCATGTTTTTCTGGAAACACAACCTTAAACAACAGATTGCGTACCCTGTCCAGCGTTACCTTACCCCCATAAATGTTTATATTTTCCTGATTTTCCCACCGGGCTAATGTGGAAAGCAGACCTCCCAGACCCAGGATATGGTCTAGATGGCTGTGAGTTAACAAAATCGTATTCAGCCGCTTAAAACCCAGACCGCTTTTTAAGATTTGTCGTTGGGTGCCTTCTCCGCAGTCCAGCAGAAAGCGGTACTGCCGGTGCAAAATCAGATGCGACGACAAGCCTCGTTTTACGGATGGGGCGGATGAGGATGTGCCTAAGAAGATAAGTTCAAACATGCCCCGATTGTATCGGTATTTTGGGGAATGGGCATTGGCAGTTTGGAGAATGAGGGGCTAATTGATGAATAATTGAAGATTAATGTGAATATTCGTTTCTTCAATCGTAAGCGTTCAGTTACACAGAGATTCACAGAGAAATCACGGAGTTTCACTGAGA
>CAZRIB010000302.1:0-5323 GCA_964600035.1 uncultured Ardenticatenaceae bacterium
GCCGAATTTCAATTTGTACGTGCGCCCACCCAATGCCAGCGCCAAAATTTGATGCCCCAGACAGATGCCGAAAATCGGTTTTTTGCCCAACAACTGGCGCACATTGTCAATGGCATAGGTCACGGCCGCCGGGTCGCCGGGGCCGTTGGAAAGGAAAATGCCGTCCGGGTTCATTGCCAACACATCCGCCGCCGGGGTGGCCGCCGGCACAACAGTGATGCGGCAGCCTCGCGCCGCCAGCAGCCGCAGCATGTTGCGCTTCACCCCAAAGTCATACGCCACCACATGCAGCTGATTACCGTTTACCGATAACTGATAACTGTTTACTGATAACTGTTCACCGTTCCCCGGCTGCCACCAATCCATCCCTTCCGTCCATTCATACGGTTCGGCGCAGGTCACTTCCCGGACAAGATCGAGGTTGTGCATGGCACGGCCGTTACGCGCCAGCGCCAGCAGCCTTTCCGGGTCCGGGTCACTGGTGGACAGCGCCGCCCGCATAGCGCCATGTGTGCGAATGTGGCGTGTCAGGGCACGGGTAGCCACGCCCGAAATGCCGGGGATGCCATGTTCCGCCAGATAATCGGGCAGGCTTTGGCGGGCGCGCCAACTGCTGACCACCGGGCTAAGGCTGCGTACCACCAGCCCGGCCGCCCAGATACGGCCGCTTTCCGCATCTTCCGGCGTCACGCCATAGTTGCCAATGTGGGGCATGGTCATGGTGATAATTTGGCAGTGGTAGGAGGGGTCGGTCAAAATTTCCTGGTAACCGGTAAGGCTGGTGTTAAAAACGACTTCGCCAACGGCGTCGCCAATCCAGCCAAACCCGTCACCCGGCCAGAGGGAGCCGTCTTCTAAAACAAGCAGTGCTGGTTGTTGGGTATGCATTTGTCTCCTTTGGCCTGAGCGAGTACGGCCGTAACGCCTGCCTGGCAGCAAGCAAGACAATTCCACTTGTAGGCAAGTATAACGAACCGGTACGCTTTTGAAACTGGTCTGATTTTTACAAAAGCCAGCCGTGCTTGTTTGGGCAAATTCTGCATTCGGGCAAAGTACCTAAACACGTTCGGTTGGTGATTAGAGACCTTGCCAATAGACGCTGCACGGGTGTTTGTGTACAATGAGCCGTAATGGTGAAAATAGTCACTTGTTATGTCCGTGCCGTCCAGGCTTTGCCGGGCAGTCACAAAAAGCCGTCAGGCGGGAGTGTTTGGTTGTGATTGTCATATGTTTGCGACCCCACCAGGTAATGAAGGGGCTGTTTAGGCAGACCCAACGGCCGTTAACCGACTTTAAGCTCCCCAACTTGATACAACACTATTTGAATACTGATTTGCCAAACTCCCTTTAGCCATATTGGGAGTTTTTTGTTGCTTGCTATTGGAGGACAAACATTTGATAGAAACAGATTTGAGTCAGAAGGACGCACTTGTCTCTGTGTACCGCATTTTGATCACCCCCAAACAGGAAAACGGCCGTACCTACATCCAAACTGCTCACCAACTGGGCATCACCGGCCTCACAGCCTGCCGCGCCAGTCGTCTCATTTTCCTGCAAGGTGAATTGAGTAAAGCGGATGTAGAACAAATTGTAGAAACCCTCCTTGTTGATCCGGTGACTGAACAATCAACAATCAACAATCAACATTTAACAGTTAACAATCAACAGCCAACTTCACAATTCACAATTCACAATTCACCATTCACCATTGAAACCACCCTTCACCCCGGCGTCACCGACCCGCCAGCCGAAAATTTGGTGCGGGCGGCGCACCGGCTGGGCATCACCGGCTTGCAGGCGGCGGCCACCGGCCACCACTTTGCCCTGTCCGGCGAGCTGAGTGAGGTGGATCTGCACCGGCTGGCGACGGAGGTCTTTGCCAACCCGGTGATTCAGCATACGGCCGTAAACCACCCCATCGCGCCGCCGTTTATCCCCGTGCAGGCGGTAAACGACACCGTCGAAATCATTCCCATTCGTGACGCTGATGATGCGCAGTTAACGGCCGTCAGCCAGCAGCGGCGGCTGGCATTGGATTTGGCCGAAATGCAGGCCATTCGCGGCTGGTTCCGGCGGGAAGGGCGCGACCCCAGCGACGTAGAGCTGGAAATGCTGGCACAAACATGGAGCGAGCACTGCGTTCACAAAACATTCAAAGCCGTTATCGAATACACCGGCCCCGACGGCGAGACCGAGACGATTGACGGCCTGCTCAAGACCTATATCCGCGCCGCCACCGAAAAAGTGAACAAGCCCTGGGTGCGTTCCGCTTTTGTAGACAACGCCGGCATTGTGGCCTTTGATGAACAGTTCGACTTGGCTTTCAAGGTAGAAACCCACAACCACCCGTCGGCGCTGGAGCCGTTTGGCGGAGCCAACACCGGCGTGGGCGGCGTGGTGCGCGACGTGTTGGGCGTGAGTGCGCGCCCCATCGCCAACACCGACGTGCTTTGTTTTGGCCCGCCAGACCTGCCAGCCGACCAACTGCCGGACGGCGTGCTGCATCCGGCGCGGGTGGCGGATGGCGTGGTGGCGGGCATCGAGGATTACGGCAACAAGATGGGCATTCCCACCGTCAACGGCGCGATTGTGTACCATCCCGGCTACACGGCCAACCCGCTGGTGTACTGCGGCTGTCTGGGTATTTTGCCGCACGGGAGCCACCCCACCGAGCCGCAAGTTGGCGATTTAATTGTGGCGATTGGCGGCCGTACCGGGCGCGATGGCCTGCGCGGGGCGACGTTTTCCAGCATGGAGATGGATGTAGAGACGGGGGCGATTGCGGGCACGGCCGTTCAAATCGGCCACCCCATCATGGAAAAACAGGTGCAGGAGGTGATGCTGCGGGCGCGGGATGAGAAGCTGTACACGGCCGTAACCGACTGCGGCGCGGGCGGGTTTTCCTCGGCTGTGGGCGAAATGGCAGAGAAACTGGGCGCGCGCGTTCAGCTTCAGGCCGTCAAGCTCAAATACCCCGGTCTGCGTCCCTGGGAAATCTGGTTGAGCGAGGCGCAGGAGCGCATGGTGCTGGCCGTACCGCCGCAGCATTGGCCGCGCCTGCAAGCCATCTGTGCCGGGCAAAATGTGGAGGCGACGCAGTTGGGCGTGTTTACCGGGGACGGCCGTTTGCGCATTTACTACGGCGACCGGCTGGTGGGCGATTTGGCGACAGCGTTCTTGCACGATGGCCTGCCCCGGCGGCGGCTGCAAGCGCATTGGCAGCAGCCAGACGACAAGGTGACAAGGCGACAAGGTGATGAGGTGACAGAGCAGCCTGTCATCGGGTCATCCCTGCACCATGTCACCCTGTCATTACTCCGCCATCCCGACATCCGCAGCAAGGAGGATGTGATTCGCCGCTATGACCATGAAGTGCAGGGGGGAACGGCCGTCAAACCACTCACCGGCACGCACAATCACGGCCCGTCCGACGCGGCCGTCCTCGTCCCCCAACCCACCCAAATCGAAAATCGAAAATCGAAAATCGTAAATCGCGGAGTCGCTCTCGCCAACGGCATCCGCCCCAACTACACCGCTCTCGACCCTTACCGGATGGCGTGGGCGGCGGTGGACGAGGCGTTTCGCAACGTCACGGCCGTTGGCGCAGACCCCGACCTGGTTTCTTTGTTGGACAACTTCTGCTGGGGCAATCCCAACTTGCCGGACCGGCTGGGAGCGTTGGTGCGCTGTGCCCAGGGCTGTTATGATGCGGCCGTGGCCTACAACGCGCCCTTCATCTCCGGCAAGGACAGTTTGAACAACGAATACACGGGGGGAGACGGCCGTAAACACGCCATCCCCGGCACACTTCTCATCTCTGCCCTGGGCATCGTCCCCGATGTGACCCAAACGGTGACAATGGATTGGAAGCAGGCGGGAAACCATCTCTTCATCGTGGGCGATACCCGGGCCGAACTGGGCGGCAGCCATTACCAGCAGGTGGGCGGCAAAGTCCAGCCGCAGCACAACGTGGTTCCGCATCCCGTCAAAAATGCGCTGGATCGGATGCGGGCGCTTCATCAAGCCATCCGCGCCGGACTGGTGCAGGCCTGCCACGACCTCTCCGAAGGGGGGCTGGCGGTGGCGTTGGCCGAAATGGCGGTGGCTGGAAGCCTGGGCGCCGAAATCGTGCTTGACAGCGTGCCGTGCCAGGAGAAGCCAATTAGCGAAGAGGCCATTCTCTTTTCCGAAACCCTCTCGCGTTTTTTGGTTGAAGTACGCCCGGAAGACGCCCCTCGTTTTGAAGCGATCATGGCCGGGCATCCCCACAACTGCATCGGCATCCTCGGCGGCGACCGGCTGCGCATCGCCAGCATGAACCCGCAGGCGCGGGAGACGTATTTGCTGGATGTGGCGGTGGCAGAGTTGGTGGGGGCGTTCCGTTTTCCGTATGCCGTAAGCCGTGAACCGAATGCCGCAAATCACCATCAGTTTACGGATTACGGACAACGAATTACGGACCACAGGCAACGGACAACGGCTTACGGCTTGCGGGAGGTCGCCCGGTCACAGAAAGTCCTCATCCTCCATGCCAACGGCACCAACCGCGACCATGACGCGGCGCTGGCCTGTGAGTTGGCGGGCGGACAGCCGGAGATTGTCCATGTGAACCAGCTTTTGGCCGGGGAGCGGCGGCTGGCGGATTATGCCATGTTGGTGATTCCCGGCGGTTTTTCCTACGGCGATGACCTGGGTGCGGGGGTGTTGTGGGCGCAGGATTTGCGGCATGGGCTGGGGGAGGCGCTGCTCCGGTTTGTGGCAGACGGCCGTCCCGTGCTGGGCATCTGCAATGGCTTTCAGGCGTTGGTGAAGGCGGGGCTTTTGCCGGGGATTGAATCGCAAAGGGCACAAAGAGCGCAAAGAGAGGTGACATTAACTTACAACGAAAACGGCCGTTTCGAATGTCGTTGGGTGTGGCTGCAACCAGACCCGCACAGCCCAAGCCTGTTCACCCAGGGGCTGGACGAGCCGATCTACTGCCCGGTAGCCCACGGCGAAGGGCGTTTGCTGGTGCGGGATGAGACCGTGCTGACGGCATTGGAAGATGGGCATTTAATTCCGCTGCGGTACAGCAATGAACAATCAATCATGAATAATGAACAAGCAATTGTGAATTATCCGGCGAATCCAAACGGATCCGTGCTGAATGCGGCGGCGTTGTGCAATCCGGCAGGCAATGTCATGGGCTTGATGCCTCACCCGGAAAACCACATTTTCCCCTGGCAGCATCCCCGCCACACCCGCGGCGTGGGCGGCAGCCTGGGACTGAAGTTGTTTGAAAATGCGATTAAATGTACGTAATCCGTAGACCGAAGTCCGAAGT
>CAZRIB010000303.1:0-5315 GCA_964600035.1 uncultured Ardenticatenaceae bacterium
AGTCAGCTTCATGGTGTTTGACTAAAAAGCTGTTTGCCTTACGAATTCCCAAAGACCCGACGTACTTTACCAGGCACCGATCTTTAATCCATTAATCATCAATCATTATTTTCGAGGGAACGAAATAAAGCGTATGAATACAAAAACAACACCAGTTAAAGAACGCCCAACATTGACTGACTTTTTACGGGCAAATACCAAATTTATTATTGACCCGGTTGTTACCTTTTTAGCACATTACCGCCTCTCACCAGATTTACTAACTGTATTGGGGATGCTGGCCCATTTTGGCTTTGCCTACCTGATTGCACACGGTGAATGGCGATGGGCTTCCGTCGCCATTGCCTTTTTAGCCCCTCTTGATGCCTTTGATGGTGCATTGGCGCGAAAATTAGGCCGCAAACAGGGTGGATTTGGTGCATTTTTGGATTCCACATTGGATAGATTAGCCGAAATCATTTTGTTTGGTGGTTTTGTGTATTATTATGTCAATCTACCAAATGGCAGCGGCAAAGGCATGTTGGCCGTTGCTTATATTGCCGTTACCGGCTCTATTATGGTGAGCTATGCCCGTTCACGCGCAGAAGCGTTGGGATTGAGCTGCAAGGTTGGGTTGTTTAGCCGGGTAGAGCGGTATTTTGTATTGAACGTCTTTTTGTTTTTTAACCGGCCTGAAATCGGGCTGATTATTCTGGCAATTGGTACGTATATTACGTTGGGGCAGCGGATGTTTCATGTTTGGCGGCAATCTGTTGCCCAAGACACAGAGGAAGTGGGGTAGGACTAATGAGCAAGTGGCTGCGTCTTTGGCGGGAACGGCCGTACTGGTTGTGGATTTCACTCGTCTTTCTTGCCTTTTTCATTTTATACACCATTCACCTGACAACACACTGGACACCCCCACGAGAAGCCATCCCATTGTCAGGGATTAATTTCCCGGTTTACTGGTACGGCATCATTATTGTAGGCGGCATTGGTTTGGGGGCGTATGTGGTCTCCCGGCTGGCACAGGACAGAGCCAAAGCGTTGTTTAATGAGCAGGTGCCGCTTGCAGTGCAAAAAATGCCGCTTACCTCACTGGAACTGCCGGAAGAGATGGAATCTCTGCTGGCAAAACAGGGTGATACATTGGGGGCTGTGTTGTTTCAGTGGGGGATTGAACCCCGCATGTTAGGGTTAAACCGGAAGGGGATGGCACTTTTTTATGAGCGCGTAACGGCCGTTCCCGGCATACAAACACAGTGGCTCGACGACCCCGCCTGGCGGGTGTGGTCTCCCGAACTGGTGTGGAATGGCCTCATTTGGGTGATGGTGCTGGGTGTCATTGGGGCGCGGCTGTACCATGTGCTCACCCCGTCCCCCAGCATGGCGGCATTTGGCATTCATTCCCCTGCCGATTATTTTCGCAACCCGGCCATGCTCATTAACTTACGCAATGGCGGCCTGGGCATTTATGGGGGCATTGCCGGCGGCGCCTTGGGGCTGGCGTTGTTCGCCTGGCGCAAACGGCTGCCCGGTTTAGCCTGGGCCGACTTAACGACCGTTGGTTTGGCACTGGGGCAGGCCATTGGCCGTTGGGGTAATTTCTTTAATCAAGAACTGTACGGCCGTCCCACCAACCTGCCCTGGGCTGTTTACATCGACCCCAATAACCGGTTAACCGGTTTCCGCGAATTTGAAACGTTTCACCCTGCATTTTTGTACGAATCCCTCTGGAACTTGTTGACGTTTGGGCTGCTGTACACATTGGCAACCCGTTATGCCGACCGCATGCGTGCCGGAGAAATGACGGCCGTTTACCTGATCATGTACGCCATTGGCCGCACCTTGTTGGAGATGGTACGTCTGGACAGCCGCACAGTGACCATTGGCGGGCTGGACATCCAGTTAGCCATTGCCACAGTCGTTTCCATTGCCATTGCCATAACCATGGCTTTGTGGATGGCGTGGCGGCGGGCGCGTGCGGGTAAAAGTTAAAAATTAAAACCTGTTACGAAGAATGGTTCAATTTTTGAAATTGAACCATTCTGGTGTCGCGCTGGCCGGTGAAATCATAAGAAAATGGTACTGTATTGGCTGGACAGCCCTTTTTTGTCTGCCAAAATTGTCATAGAAGCAAGGGCTGTGGTGTTTACTGGATGAATCTTTTGGAGAAAGTACCATGATTGAGTGTAATGGATTAGGAAAGCGTTTTGATGATTTTACGGCCGTTCACGACCTGAATCTAACCGTCAATGCAGGGGAGTTGTTGGCCTTGCTGGGGCCAAATGGCGCGGGCAAAACTACGACCGTGCGCATGTTGGGAGCCATACTCAAGCCCACAAGCGGCTGGGCAAAAGTCAACCATTATGATGTTGTAACAGAAGCCGACCAGGTGCGTCGCTCCATCGGCATGCTTACCGAGCAGCCCGGCTTGTATTTGCGGATGAGCGGGCTGGAGTATCTGGAGTTTTACGGCCGTCTTTATGGCCTGCCCGATGCCGTCAGCCGCAAGCGCAGCACAGAACTGTTTGAGCGGTTCAACATGGCCGGCGCAGAAAACCGGCGGCTGGGGGAGTATTCCAAAGGGATGCGCCAAAAAGTTGGCCTGATTCGAGCCATGCTCCATAACCCCACCGTGCTGCTGCTGGATGAACCAACTTCCGCCATGGATCCGCACAGCGCCAAATTGGTGCGCGATGCCATCCGTGAACTACGGCAAGACCAGCGCACGGTTATTTTGTGTACCCACAATCTGGCCGAAGCAGAGATGCTGGCCGACCGCATTGCCATTATCAAACAAGGCACCATTGTGGCCGCTGGTACGGCGGCGCAGTTAAAAGAACAGCTTTTAGGCCAGCCGCAAATGGAAGTACAGGTAAACAACCCGTTGAATGGGGAAGTGAGGGAGTTGGATGATTTGGTGACGGTGGAATTTACCGGCGACAATGTCATCCGTTACCGCACGCCGGACCCGGCAAAGACGAACCCATTGCTGGTGCAGCGGTTGGCGGCGCTGGGGCTGGGGGTCATTACGCTGAAAGAGGTGTCGCAAAGCCTGGAAGAGGTTTATTTGCGCGTGGTGGGGGCGGAAAACGGCCGTTCTTCAGACAGCGAGGTGTCATCATGACCGCATTCTCATTATCCCTACCGAAAAAACAGGATTGGCAAATGGCGCTCATCGTCACCCGGCGAGAGGTGCGCGACTCATTTCGTGATTGGCGCATTATCATTCCAACCATCGTGCTGACTGTCTTCTTTCCGGCGCTCATGAACTTTACCGCCCAAAGACTGCTGGCTTTTGTCTCCAACTACGGTGCAGAAATTATCGGCAACCAGCTCATTCCCTTCTTGCTGCTGGTTGTGGGCTTTTTCCCTATCTCCTTCTCGCTGATTATTGCGCTGGAAACATTTGTGGGGGAGAAGGAACGCAAAAGCCTGGAGCCGCTGTTGGCAACCCCGCTGACCAACACACAGTTGTATTTGGGCAAAATGATGGCTTCGTTGGTGCCGCCGCTGTTTGCCAGTTATTTAGGTATTGCGGTTTATCTGTTGGGTTTGTGGCTGCTGGTGGATTGGACACCGGGTTGGCTGTTATTTATCCAAACGATTTTGCTGACGACAATTCAAGGTGTCATTATGGTGGCGGGCGCGGTTGTGGTTTCCAGCCAGACGACAAGTGTGCGTGCTTCTAATTTGCTGGCCAGTTTTATCATTGTGCCGATGGCGCTGCTGATTCAAGGGGAGGCGGCGGCCATGTTTTGGGGCAATCATGTGGGGTTGTGGTGGTTGATTTTGGCGCTGTTTATAACGGCCGTTACGTTAATCCGCATGGGGGTTCGCATTTTCAACCGCGAAGAGTTGATGGGGAACGAAATTGACCAGATTCGGTTCGGTTATATTTGGCAGCAGTTTTGGGGACGTTTTTCTGGCAAGGCGATGACGGGAAACGGCCGTTACCCCACCTTCACCCAATGGTACAAACAAACATTTCGCCTGCTGTCTGCCTTGCGCTTTCCCATCCCCATGCTGATTCCCGTCATCATTGGCGGCGGCGCGTTGGGGTACTGGCTGGCGCAAACCCACCCATTTTCACCAGACCTGCAAGCCATGCTCACCGGCGACAAAATGTTGGAAAACCTTGCTTCACTACAGGTGTATGACAACGTGTTACCCGCGTTTATTGTCTTACAAAATGTGCGGGCATTACTTATCCAGGCCATATTGGGCATGTTTACCCTCGGCGTGTTGGGACTGCTCATTTTTATGCTGCCCTGGGGCGTAATTGGGTATGTTGCTGGTCAGTTTGCAGTGGCTGGACAAGACCCCTGGCTTTTCTTGTTGGGTACAATTGTGCCCCACGCCATTATTGAAGTGCCTGCCTTGCTCATTGCATCTGCGGCGGCCTGGCGGTGGCATGTGGTGGCTATTTCGCCACCCCCAAACCAGACATTGAGTGAAGCGTTTTTAACAACGGCCGCTGACTTTTTGCGACTGTTGATTGGACTGGTGATACCGCTTCTCATTGTGGCGGCAATGGTGGAGGCGTGGATTACGCCACAGGTTTTGGCGTATGTGTATGGGTTATGATGTTTGGGGCATTTCGTAATAGTTGCCTCTGGCGCGGGCGGCTGCCCGGTGAAGTTGGTTGGTCAGGTGCTCGGTAACGGCCGTTAACGAATCCCCCTTACTCACTTCAATTGGTGCCTCCATATGGATTGACATCCGGCTGTAGGGATACGGTATGGTATACGTATCCCAGCGATTCAGCCGAAAGCCATGCCGGGCATACGCCCCAATCGGCACAATAAGCGCCTTCGCCTTCTGCGCCAAAAAAGCCGTCCCCGGCTTTATCACATAAGAAGGCCCTTCCGGACCATCCGGTGTAATATAGGCATCCTTCCCCTGCTTTACCTTTCGTACCAGGCGGGCAAATGTTCGTGCCGCACTCATCGACTCATCCCCCTTCAAATTCATTGGAAACGGTTCTGATCCCAATTTGGAAGCCAGAATCTCCAGTGCAGCCCCACGCCAATCATCCGGCATAATGAGAACAATGCGACTCATATCATAGTGACGGCGAAAAAAACCAACCAGCATCATTGTCATGCCGTGCCAGGCACTTAATATCACTGGCCTGCCCTCAGCTTTAGCCGCCTCTAAATGTTCATACCCTGTTATCTGGTAACGGCCGGTTTTTTCAGTTAAGCGTGCCAAAAAATAGAGGCCATTTCCGTTAATTTTGTCTTTCCATGTTGCCATACATCACCACTTTTAGTAAACGCACAAAACGATCGAATCACCCAATAACTAACTCAGGCGTTTGTACCCTGCCC
>CAZRIB010000304.1:0-5259 GCA_964600035.1 uncultured Ardenticatenaceae bacterium
TGGCGGGTTGACGGATGAGGAGGTGGCGGAGGTGCGGAGAGTGTACGGCCGTCGCCTGCAAAACCAACTCGTTAATTGGCAAACGATGGTGGGGTGGGTAACGGCCGTCACCCCTTGATTGCCGTACAAATTCATGCTAAGATATACGGCATAAGTGAGGTACAGTTATGACAATCCAGGAGAAAAAAAAGTTAACGCTGCGGGTGAACGCCCGTTTAATTGAGCAGGCTAAAGCGTATGCCGCCCGGCATAACACATCTGTTTCCCAACTCGTTGAAGCGTTTTTGCAAAATTTGGATGATCAGGACGAATCGGAACACACTCCTCTTGTGCGCCAATTAACCGGTCTTTTACCGGCCGATTTAGACGCGGAAAAAGCGTATCAGGATTATTTAGACGAAAAATATGGCCGGTAAATTGAAGGTATTGGTTGATTTGAATGTGGTGCTGGATGTAGTGCAGCAGCGGCAGCCTTTTTATGTTGATTCGGCCAATGTGGTAGATGCAGCGGCACGTCAAGAGGTAGACGGGCTGTTAGCGGCGCACAGCCTTACGACACTGTTTTATTTGCTGTCTCGGTGGCAGAATCGGGCAACGGCCGTGACCGCCCTGACCAGCCTCCTGGATGCCTTCACCATTGCCCCGGTCAATGACGCCGTCATTCGCAAAGCGTTGGCCTGGGGCTGGAGCGATTTTGAAGACGCCGTACAAATGGCCGCTGCCTTAAATGAACAAGCGGATTATCTTGTTACACGGAACGGTCAGGATTTTGAAACGCAGCCGGTGTCGGTGATAACCCCATCTGGCTTGATGGCTTTGTTAGCACAAAAGTAGTTGGTGGAACGGCCGTTCGTTTGTTAGCCCTGGTTTCTTTTGCCGTTGTGAGGCTGGATACCCTCATCACAGTCTGATTACCATTTCTTCCCCAAATGCACGGTTAAATGCAGGAATTTGTTATAATGCCTCTGCACCAATGAGAAGGTATGGAGAAGAAACGGCCGTTTGCAAACGGAACGGCCGTGTCCGGTGCATCAACATCCCAATACGAGAAGAACGAAGAGAAAATGACAAAAATCGATTTTCAACAAGAAGCCGCCCAGGTTTATGACGAAGTCGTCGCCCTGCGTAGAGATTTCCACCAGCATCCAGAACTGGGCTTTGAAGAAGTGCGCACTTCCAGAATTGTGGCCGAACATTTAACCGCTTTAGGGCTGGAAGTACAGCGCGGTATTGCTGAAACAGGCGTGGTTGGTCTAATGGAAGGCAGCAAGGATGGCCCGACTGTGCTGCTGCGCTTTGATATGGATGCCTTACCCATCCAGGAAGAAAGCGACATTGAATACTGTTCCACAAACCCCGGTGTGATGCATGCCTGCGGGCATGACGGGCATACAGCGATGGGGCTGGGCATTGCCCGGATATTGGCAAAATATCAGGAAAAAATGGCCGGGCGCATCAAATTTGTTTTTCAGCCGGCAGAAGAAGGGCTTGGCGGGGCATTTGCCATGATTGCAGAACGCGTGCTGGAAGCCCCCCGGCCAGATGTGGCCCTTGCCATGCATTTGTGGACACCGGAGGAATTGGGCAATGTGCGTGTGGTAGATGGCCCGTGCATGGCATCGTCCAGTGTGTTTACCCTGACGGTAGAAGGGCGCGGCGGACATGGGGCAGCTCCGCATTTAGCCGTTGACCCGATTTTGGCGGCTGCCCACATTGTGGCGGCCTTGCAAAGCATTGTGAGCCGCAATGTCAACCCGCAGGACAGCGTGGTGGTGTCTATTGGCCAATTTTCAGCAGGCACAACGTTTAACGTGATTCCGGAACGGGCTATTTTGAAGGGCACTGTGCGCAGCTATGATAATGACCTTCACCGGATGATTTACCGGCGTATTTTGGAAATGGCAACCAGTATGGCTGAGGCGTTTCGGTGTAAGGCGACGATGGAGACGATTGCCATTGTCCAGGCGGTGGTGAATGCGCCAGAACCAACGGCCGTTGTCCGGCAGGCGGTGACCAAGCTGTTGGGGGCTGACCGTATTGTGGAGCACCGCACGATGGCTTCGGAGGATATGGGCTTTATTTTGGACGAGATTCCCGGCTGTTATTTCTTTATTGGGGCACGGAATGAAGCGCTTGGTTATACCTACCCCCATCACCATCCCCGGTTTAATTTTGATGAACGGGCGATGCTGCATGGCATGGCGGTAATGGCTGAGGCGGCGGCCAGTTATGTGCTGGGTGATGGCAAGGAGATTGGTGGTTAGATGATGAATCGGCTTGCAGGACGAAATGTGGTTGTTTTGGCTGGCGGCGTTGGCGGGGCCAAGCTGGTGGCTGGTTTGGCGGCAATTGTGCCACCGGAGCAGTTGACGGCCGTGGTGAATACGGGGGATGATTTTCGCCATTTGGGGGTGATGGTGTGCCCTGATCTGGATACGGTGATGTATACGCTGGCCGGGCTGGCGAATGGGGAAACGGGCTGGGGGCGTTTGGGTGAGTCCTGGCGGACGATGGGTGAGGTGTCGCGGTATGGCGGGCCAACCTGGTTTTCGTTGGGGGATTTGGATTTGGGGGTGCATTTGACGCGTTCGCATTGGCTGGCGGAGGGGATGTCGTTAACGGCCGTAACCCGGCGGCTTTGTACACGGCTGGACATTCCTTTGGCTTTGCTGCCCATGAGTGACCAACCTGCCCCGACAAAGATTGAGACAGTAGACGGCCGTGTTCTGCCCTTTCAGGAATGGTTTGTCAAAGAGCGGTGGCAGCCAGACGTAAAAAAAGTGGTACTGCCAGAAGACATCCGTGCTTCAGCAGAACTAATCCAGCGGCTGGAAAAAGCAGACATCGTCGTCATCGCGCCATCTAACCCATTTGTAAGCATTGATCCGATTTTGAATGTGTACCCCGTCCGGGCCATGTTGATGGATTTGCCAGAAGTCGTGGTGGCTGTTAGTCCCATTGTTGGTGGGCAGGCTGTTAAGGGGCCGGCCGCCAAGATGATGCAAACCAAAAAGATGGCTGTAACCCCTGTGGGCGTTGCTGAGTATTATGGCGAATTGCTGGATGGCTTTGTCTACGATGTGGCAGATAAGGGGATGCTGGCCGGGCATGTGCTGCCTTCGTTGTGCGTGGACACAATGATGGTGGATGAGGATTCTCGTGAGCGTGTTGCCCGGGATACGTTGGCTTTTGCCCTTGATTTGGCAGATTCGTTTTCCGGGGCGGCGGCCTAAATATAATGTCTTTGTGGGCTGTTGTACCGGTTAAATCGCTGCATTTGGGCAAGAGCCGTCTGGCGGGGGTTCTGTCGCCGGATGAACGTGCCGGGTTGATGGCTGACTTGCTTGTGCGTGTTTTGGGTTGTTTGCGTGAGGTAACGGCCGTGTCCCGTACCATCGTCGTCAGCCGCGACCCGGTTGTGCACCAGTTGGCAGCGGCGGCGGGCGCAGATGTGCTGCCGGAGCGGCTGCCATTGGGCTTGAATTCGGCGGTGATGCAGGCGGCTGTGTATGCCCGCGGCCAGCAGGCAGAAAGCATCCTGATTTTGCCTGCTGATTTGCCCTTGCTGCAAGTGGATGATTTGTGGATGATGGTAGGGGCACTGCGTGACGAGAAACGGCCGTTGCTAGCCATCTGCCCAAACCAGACAAATACCGGCACAAACGGACTGCTGCTGCGGCACATGCCAGCCAACTTCCAATTTCAATATGGCGAAAACAGCTTTGAAAAACACATTCAAGAAAGCTATCGCCACCAAATGAAATTACACATTGTAGAAGCCCACGGCCTTTCCTTTGATTTAGACACAGAAGAAGATTGGCAGTGGATGCAAACCCACCTATTATTGGGGCAGCGAACCAACTGTTTTTACCACGAATGAAAATGTGGCAAGTAGCAAGTGGCAGATGGCAGGCGGCAAACGCAGTTTCATAATTCGTAATTCATAATTTTTGAAGGAGATTCCCATGTCACAAGATCGCGTAGCACTTTATTTACAAGATGCCCACTCTCTGCAAGAAGGCATTTCCCTGGTGCAATATGCCGAAGAGAAAGGGTTTGAAGCTGTCTGGCAGGCAGAAAGCCGCCTTGTGCGGGATGCTATTGTGCCAATGGCTGCATTTGCGGCCACCACAAAGCGCATTAAGGTCGCCAGTGGTGTAACCAATAACTGGACACGTAACATTGGTTTGCTGGCGGCAACATTTTTAACTTTGGATGACTTGGCGCCGGACAGAATTATTTGTGGTATTGGTGCCTGGTGGGACCCGCTGGCCAGCCAGGTGGGGATTGAACGCCGTAAACCTTTGACTGCCATGCGAGAAACGATTGAAGTCATGCGGCGGTTGTTGAATATGGAGCGGGTGACGTATGAAGGGGAGTTTCATAAGGTTCGGGATATTGAGCTGGATGTGGTACACGGCCGTAAAGAACCCCGCAACGTTCCCATTTACTTGGGCGCAACTGGCCCCAAAATGATGGAACTGACCGGCGAAATTGCTGATGGCGCCGTATTGAACTACTGCGTTCCCCCGGAATACAACGACATGGCATTGGAGCGGCTGGAAGCCGGGGCACGTAAAGCAGGCCGCACGCTGGACGACATTGACCGGCCACAATTGGTTGTCTGCTCTGTGCATGAAGACCGGGATGAAGCCATTCGCGGCGCCAAGATGCTTTTGACCCAATACCTGGCACAGCAGCCACATATTGCCAAAGCCAGCGGTGTGAAAAAGGAAACGGTTGAGAAAATCCAATCTATTCTGGGCTGGCCGGCAACCAAAGAGCAAATTAAGAAAGCCATGCAGTATGTGCCGGATGAGTTGGTGCTGCGGATTTCGGCGACGGGTACACCTGAAGAGGTGAAGGCAAAGGTGCGTGAGTATGTGGCACGCGGTTGTACCTGCCCCATTCTGTATCCATTGGGAGATGCCCGCCTGATGATTGATGTGTTTAGCAATGGGTATAGTGAGTAGGCGTATTTTGGAAGAAGGACTGACAAGCTGAATTGTTGATAGCGGAACGGCCGTTATCAATTGAATGTTTGAAATGAGGGGATGGCATTTGTGTGTGCCATGCCCTCTTTTTTTGCAACGCCTGCCACATCAAATGCGTATGTTTAGTGTGGTTTGATTTTACTGAAAAATGGCAGTATCTATACAGGTGTTCATATTGAAAACCCTTAGGAACACAGAGTTTCGCAGAGGTTACGCAGAGTTTCACAGAGTAAAGAAGAAAATCTCTTTATTCTCTGTGTAACTT
>CAZRIB010000305.1:0-5247 GCA_964600035.1 uncultured Ardenticatenaceae bacterium
CAAACCTGCCCCTACCAAATATGCAATGTACCCCGTGAATCCCAAAAGACCCAAAGAGAAAAACGCTCTATTCTTCGTGTAACTTTGCGTTCCATCTGAACGGATACTTCCCGTTTTCATCTAATCTTTATTTCATGAATCATCAATCTTTATTTTGGAGGAAACAATGTTGAAGGTAGGCGATACTGCCCCTGATTTTGAGCTGACGGCCGATGATGGCACCTTGGTCAAGTTATCTGATTTTCGTGGCAAGAAGGTGGTGCTGTTCTTTTACCCAAAGGCGGCGACGCCCGGCTGTACCACACAGGCGTGTGGCTTTCGTGACAATTATCCGGTGATTGAGGAGCGCGGCGCTGTTGTGTTGGGCATTAGCCCTGATTCGCCGGAAAAGCTGGCAAAGTGGCGGGCAAAGGAGGGGTTTCCGTACCATTTGTTGGCAGACGAGGATCATGCTGTGGCTGAGGCGTATGGGGTGTGGGGTGAAAAGAAGATGTACGGCCGTGCCTATATGGGCATTATTCGCAGTCATTTTGTCATTGATGAAGAAGGCAAACTGGCTGATGTACGCGTAAAAATTAGCCCCAAAGAAAGTGTGGCCAAAGCGGTCAAATTTTTAGCATAGTGCACGTAATCCGAAGTCCGTATGCCGTTTTCCGATGAACTGGCCAGAGGCAGCGTACACAGATTACGGAATACAGATTACGGAATACGGGTACGAGTCACTGTGTCTGGCAGGATGAATTGATCACCGCTGTCTGAGGGTAAACGGGGGAAAGTGCTGCCCAGATTTTCGTAAAAGCCAATGGCAAGCTGGTATTGGCCGGGCGGCACATTCGCCAATGACAGCGTCACCTTTTCTACCACCACTTCGCCGGTTTGCCACTGGCTGGTGGGGTAACTGTTTCCTGATGGGTAGCTGTCATTTTGGGCAGCCGGTGGCTGATCAGCGGCAGTGAGAAGATGGACAAAACGGGTGTAGTTGGTTGGCATGGGGGCTAATGCCTGCCAGACCAGTGTTACCGTGATTTCCTCGTTTTGTTGAGACAGGGTGTACCCTAACAAAGCTATTTTTTCCCCAAAAACGGCCGTTTCCCCCTCAACGCCATCCGGCAGGGCAAAATTGGGTGACTGTGGCACAAAAACCCCATTTGGCTGCACCGTACCCAGCCGCCGCACCAGACGGGTTTGGCCGCCCACTTCGTACAATTCCACCAGCACAGAAAACGGCGCACGCGCCAGCCCATCATCCGGCAGAGCGATGGCTGCCGGGTCATAAAGCCACTGGTTTACAGGCCAACTGCTGGCAGGCAAAAAGCCGTATCCTGGCTGATGGTCGGATGCCGCTGCAACTGTGCCATCAGCTGTGAGCAGGCGCAGGCTGTATTGCAGGTTGTGGCTGAGCGGCTGGTTTGTGCCCCAGGCGATGGTCAGCGCCAGTGTGTTTGCCTGCACTGTGCCGGTAATGGCTTTGGCTTCCAGCCCGGAAAGGGTGGCTGTGTTGGGGTTTGTCAGGCGAAACGGCCGTAAAAACAAATCGCCGCGTGTTTCTCCTGAAGGCATTAGTGGACGGCCTGTCGTTTGCAGCCAGGGCACAAAGAGACCGGTTGGCGTGCTCTCCGGCAGGGCAAAGTGAAAAGTCATGGTTTGGGATGGCGGCTGGCTTTGCACCAGAAATGGCGGAGCGGGCGGATTGAAGGCTGGCCAGGCGGCGGCCGGTGTCGTCAATGCCACCGTCACGGGTTCCTGTGGGGGAGTTTGCCAGTTGAGCGTCATGGTGAAGGTGTCACCGGCGGCGGCCTCTTCTGTAGAATAAGTGTATCCTGCCAGCCGTGCCCCATCGTCAAACAGTATCCCGCCGGCCACGCTGTCCGTGTCATGGTGCAGATAGCCCATTTGCGCGAAATCCCAGGTTAAATTGCTCGCTGGCAGGGTTTGCTCCGGCCAAAGGCGCAGGGCGATGGACAGGGCTGCAAGGCTGAGGAGGGCGGCGATGGTGATTGGTAATTGGTGATTGGTAATTGGGGATTGGGGAAAGATGAGTGCGGCCGTTATCAGCAGTGCCAACAGCGACACTAACTCTGCTGCCAGCCGGATGGGGGTGCGCGTAAGGCGCAGGGTGATGGTGTGGCTGCCGGGAGGGACAGTTAATGTGATGAGACCGCTGCCCGGCGCAGGGGTAACGGCCGTGACTTTCCCATCTACTGCTGCCTGCCAGCCCGGCCAGTAAAGCGTGGGAAAACGAACCACACTGGTTTCACGGGTTGTCACTTGCCACTGCTGCCGGTCTGTTTGCCATTCAGTCAGGCTGTATTGGTCAACTGCGCCTTGCAGGGCGGCCAGGGTAAACCGATGACCTGTGACCAGCCATTGGCTGCTAAATGGGCGCGGTTGGACAGTCGGGGGCAGGTATTCTGCGCTGACAGTGCTGCCGATGTTGCCGGTAAACCATTCGTACTGTGCCAGCTTTTCAGCCGTGACATCTGCATCGGTGAGGAGGAGATGGTCGGTTTGCAGACGTGCCAGGCCAGCGTAGAGGAGCAGCAGAGCCAGGGCAAGTGGGACGCTGTATTTGGTAAACCTGAGTCGGGGATTGGTGATTGGAAGTTGGAGATTGGAGATTGCGCCGGTGGCGAGGGCGGTGGTGAAGGCTTGTACGGAAAGAAATCGCCAGGGGAATTGGGTGAAGGGGAGCAGGGGGAGGATGTCCCATAACGGCCGTGACAGGGGGGTGATCATGAATGTGGCGACGGCCAGCCCGATGGCGATGAAGGCGCGCACGGCTGCATCCCCTTGTTTTTTGAAGTGTAAAACAAGCAGACCGAGTACGGCCGTTACCGCCTGCACCAGTCCCATCTTGAAAGCATTGCCCCCTTCCACACTGTAGTCAAACGCCAAAGACGGCTGTACCAAATCCAGCCCGCGAAAATGGTTGCTGTAATGGAAGTACCCCTCGGTCACAGGGGCGAGTTGGGCATTGCCTTTTTCCATGAGTGCGGGCACAAAAAACCATGCGGAAAGAGCAAAGGCCAGGAAAATAGCCGTCAAAGGCAGAAACCAACAGCGGAGATTAGAGATTGGGGATTGGTGATTGTTGAGCCATCGCAGCAAGATAAACAGCAGCAGGAATGGTGAGAAAATGAGGGCAGAAATGTTGTGGCTAAGTATCAGGGCGGCGTAAGCCAAAGCCAACCATCCCATGCGCTGCCAAACCTCCAATTTCCAATTTCCAATCTCCACCAATCTGTCTGCCGCCAAAATGACCAGTGGATAGAAGGCCATTGCCCAAAATTCGGCCAGGGAGTCGCCGCGCACGTAGACGTTGACCATGTGGAATGGGGCGACGGTGTAGGCAACGGCCGTTAACACTCCTGCCCACTCGCTTTTGAACCACCGGCGTGCCAGGGCGCAGCTGCCTAAAGCGGCCGTGATAAACCCGGCTAGCTGTGATAGGTGAACAGCCCGCACGTAGCTGAAGCCGATAAAGCGAAAGAGCAGGGTAATGTAGATAGAGAGTGGGGCGTAAAAGTTGTAAAAGGGGTAGCCGTAGCCGTAATTGGCATCGGGCATCCAGCGGACGGGGAAGTGACCATCACGAACGGCCGTTTCCAGTTGGTGTAAACGCTGCAATAAAAAGGGGCTATCGCCACCCCCGCGGGTGTTCAACAGCCCCGGTTCTGCCAAAACCGGCCACGCGGCTGCCACAGCAATCAAAATAACGGCCGTGACAGCCAGCTTATGGGCCACTATTTGGCGCGGTAATTGGGCAGCCTTTTGGCGAATGGTCATGCCTCGCCCGCTCATCGTTTAGCTGCGGCGCAAGACGTAGAACAACAGCCCGCCCAGCATGATGACACCCAGACCCGCAGCAGCCAGGCCAATTATTGCACCGGTTCTGAGGCTGGGTGTGTTGTTGGCAGGGGCGGGGGTGTTGGAAACGGCCGTTGGCTCTGTCGCCGGGGGCACAGTGACATTTGCCACAGCATCCGGCTGAGAACTGCCCGTGTTCAGGCGGCTGCCAAACTCCACGTTATACGTTTTGCCTTCCTCCACAGGAAGCTGCGCCGAATTGGCAGTCGTCATTTCCAGACGGGCAGGCACTTCTTCCACAATATCATATGTGCCTGTTGGCAGTCCTTCAAAACAGACCCCCGCCGCATTGCCGGGTGAAATGCCTTGTTCAGAAAAACCGGCAGCACTGGAAATGGTAAACGTTACCCCAGCCATGAACCCTTCATTGCTGTCGTGCAAGCCATTGGCATTGTCATCGGCAAAGGCATTGATGCAGACCGTTGCGCCCGGAATTGGCGTTGGTGTAAAGGTGGCCGTTGGAACGGGGGTTGCCGTTGGGGTAGGTGTGTTGGCCGGTGTGGGCGTGGGTGGCGGCGGCAGTGGTGTGTTCGTAGCTGGTGGTGGCGGCAGCGGCGTGTTTGTAGGAGGCGGCCCCAATTCCACCAGTTCGGCCTTGTCAAAATAGACATTCAGGAATTTGTAACATTGATTTACGCCTTGTACGCCCCAATCTGCGGCTGTAAAAACAGTCACCTTATCGCCGGTGGCTGTGGTTTCTACCACAAACTGTACCCAATTATCATGGGCATTGCCCGGCGCACTCCACACGACATCGCTGTCACTCCACAGGCCGGAACCGTTGGGGTCAATACCGGCGCGAATGTTCATGTTTAGCCCGGCATAGGATGGGTCGCCAGCGGCCATGCTGCCGTAGCCATAGGCCCAAAACGAAAACCGATACCTGGCCCCCGGGGTGACATTGACTGTTTGCCAGACACCACCTGCCCAGGTGTCCCAATTGTTCCCGACAAATTGAGATGTTGAGCCATCTAGCACAATATCGGTGGCATTGCCCCATCGCGGCCGTTTGTGGTAGCCGTTGGTGCAGTCACCAAAGAGGTCTGGGCTGCTTTCTCTGTGCCAGCGTACCCAATTTCCGGCTGCGCCATCGCTGTTGTAGGGCTGCTCAAAGCTTGGGTTTTGCAATAAATTGGTTCCTTGTGCCTGGCTGGTGTTGGCGGCGTACCCAATAAATAACACAGTGAGCAGGGCGGCCAACAACTGCCAGAGATGTTTTTTCTGTCCCATGTTTGTTCTCCTGAAGGTAAAGTTAATGATTCATGGATTGAAGCAGGTGGCAAGCCGCAGGTTGCAGGTTATGTTACTTGCCACTTGC
This sequence comes from uncultured Ardenticatenaceae bacterium, assembly GCA_964600035.1. Taxonomy (GTDB): domain Bacteria; phylum Chloroflexota; class Anaerolineae; order Promineifilales; family Promineifilaceae; genus CAZRIB01. Next base: position 5,186 of record CAZRIB010000305.1, read on the forward strand.
AACCTGCCACATTTTCATTCATCTGCTGGTGCGCCGCAAATGTGGGCGCAGGTGTAGGTGTA
>CAZRIB010000306.1:0-5214 GCA_964600035.1 uncultured Ardenticatenaceae bacterium
TGCTTGTGGAGACAATTGATGAGGTGCTGGCTTTTGCCTTGCCGGCATTACAAGCCAAATAACTGTGAATTTTAATTGAATTGGGAATGAAAAACGGCCGTTTCTTCACCGGAAACGGCCGTTTTCATACAACTAAAAAGACACAACTACCCGTAACACTATCTTTGCAGTTTTACCAAAAGCGCAAAAAGGGACGCAGATTAACGCTGATTCTCAGGATTATGTCGAAATAATTGTGAAACGATCTGCGTTAATCCTGAAAATCTGCGTCCCAAACCAAAAAGTGCAAACATAGTGCCGTAAGCCACAGCTTTAAGCAAACGTACACGTGCGAATATCCGTAATTTTCTCCACAACCGGCTCAACCGCCGCCTGTACAGCCGCCTCATCCAAACCAGTTACCTTAAATGTAACCAGCCGATTGCTGGCCGATTCACCGGCAAACTGACCAAAAGCCACAAAACTACCGCCAGCTTGCGCAATGGCATGTGTTAATTTGTCCAACTCACCGGGTACATCCGGCACCAGCGCTGTCACCCGCACGCCCATTTCACGCGCCCCCATCAGCTCCAGGAAAATCTTGAACAAATCCGTTTCCGTAATCAGGCCAACCACTTCCTGGCCACGCATTACCGGCAAACCACCAATTTTGTTATCAGCCATGATGCGGGCGGCTTCTTCCAACGTCGTATCCTCAGACACCGTCATGACTTCTTTTGTCATAACATCGGCAACGGTTACTTTGGACAGCAGATAGTTCACTTCCCACACGCTCAACGTCGTTGCATCAGATGGCCCGGCATTCAACAAATCTTTATCTGAAACGATACCCACCAGCTTGCCGTTTTTCACCACAGGCATGCGGCGAATATGTTCACGTTTCATCATATTCAGCGCGTCCATAATGGGCACATTAGGCGCGACGGTAATTACTGGTTGGGACATACGACCTTTTACTAACATTCAGCATCTCCTTTTCGGCAAATCGATTTCAATTGTCAAAAATAGATTGGTTTCGCGAGAAAATTGGCAAAAGGTGATTGGAGATTAGAGATTGGAGGTTTGTCGCTCCTTGCTCTGTCAACCTGTTACCCTGTCACCTACTCTCCTCTACACCGCTTCAGCCAATCCCGTATATTTTCCTTAACGCTATGCAATATAGCAAAACCCGGCTTTTCTGTATAGTGACAATCTACATTCCCAGGTACGCCGAACGTACATGCTCGTTGGCGATAAGCTCCCGGCTGGGGCCATGTAGTTCCACCTTGCCGTGAGACAGCACAAACCCGTAATCGCTGATAGCCAGTGCCATTTGCACATTTTGCTCCACCAAAAGCATGGTAAGCCCCTCATCTTTCAATGCTTTCAGGCTTTGGAACAGGTCTAAAACCAGCACAGGAGCAAGCCCCAATGAAAGCTCGTCAATCATTAAGACGGTTGGCTCTGCCATGATGCCGCGAGCAACGGCCAACATTTGCTGCTCGCCGCCGCTTAATGTGCCGGATTTTTGGTCGCGCCGTTCTTTTAACCGGGGGAACATGGCATAAACGCGTTCCAGGTTTTGCTTGATGTGGGGTCTGGCGTGACGGGGTGAAGCGCCCATTTCCAGGTTTTCTTCTACGGTCATATCGGTAAAGAGTTGGCGGCCTTCTGGCACAAGTACCAGTCCCATTTCTGCTTTTTGGTGAGCAGAAAGTTTGGATACGTCTTTGCCGTCGAACCAGATGGAGCCGTTCCAGGGTTTAAGCAGCCCCATGACGGTTTTGAGCATGGTTGTTTTGCCTGCGCCATTGGCCCCAACGAGAGATGTTAATTTTCCGGCTTCCAGGGCCATATTTGTTTGCCACAGGATTTGTACGTCGCCGTAGCCAGATTCAACGCTGCGTATTTCTAGAATGGCCATTATTATCCCTCCTCCATTAGTCTGGCGGCCAGGTTGGGGTCTCCAAGGTAGGCTTCGATGACTTTGGGGTCGTTGGCCACTTCGTCGGGGGTTCCTTCGCCGATTTGTTTGCCAAAGTCCAGTACAAAGATGCGGTCGGAGACGTTCATGATGGCGTGCATGACGTGTTCGATCATGATGATGGTGATGCCCCGGTCTCTGATTTTGCGGACGGTTTCGACCATGCCGGATATTTCGGATGGGTTTAGGCCGGCAAGAACTTCGTCGAGGAGGAGGAGATACGGCCGTGCCGCCAATGCTCTGGCCATCTCCAGCCGTTTTTTCTGCCCCACATTCAAACTGCCAGCAAGCTGGTCTGCCCGGTCTGCCAGCCCGACAAAGTCCAGCACTTCATCGGCGGTGTCGGCTGCTTTGCCTAGTGGTTCATGGTGACGGCCGAAACAAGCGCCAACCATGACATTTTCGCGGACAGTCAGTTCATTTAACGGCCGTACAATCTGATGCGTCCTGGCTAAACCCAAATGAGACACTTCATAAGTTTTCATGCCAGTAATATCTTTGCCACGAAAAATAATTCGGCCTTCATTGGGGGTATACACGCCATTAATACAATTAAACAACGTCGTCTTGCCTGCGCCATTTGGCCCAATCAGCCCCATAATCTGCCCTTCCGGCAAATCAAAGGTCACGCCTTCCAACGCCTGCAAGCCACCGAACCGTTTACTAACACCTTCCACTTGCAAAATCATGGCAAAAACCTCCGCAATTTAGGAAACCGATGCCGCAGCCAGCCCACAGCCCCTGCCGGAATAAACAAAATAATGATTAACAGCAGCACACCCGCCACTGATAATTGAATATTTTTGAACAACGGGCTGGTCAGCAAAAAGCCGCGAAGCCGCTGATAGCCAGCCGCGCCAATGACCGGCCCCAACACAGTGCCATAGCCGCCTAACATCACCATCACTAACAGCTCAATGGACATGTGCAGCCGGAAGGCTTGCGGCGGCTCGATGTTGCCGTTCTTGAAAAAGAACAACACGCCTAAAACGCCGGGCAAAATGGCTGAAAGGACGTATGCCCATGTCTTTGCGCTGGGAGGAACAACGCCCATTATTTCGGCTGCATCTTCATCTTCGCGAATAGCCATCAACCCCAGACCAAATTTGCTGGTCTTGACAAAATAGCTGAGCAGTACGGCCGTTAACACCACCACAATCAAAATGTAGTAAGTCATCCACAACGCCGCCATCGCCCCGCCATAATCGTTATAAATCTGAAAATTCAACGAAATACCAGTTGGCCCACCAAAAGGCGTAAAGTTATTAATAAAGGCACGCATCGCCTCATTCACCCCAATGGTAGCCAGGGCAAAATAACCACCACGCAAGCGCAAAATCGCCTTTCCTAATAAAAAGGCCAGCAAACCAGCCGCAATGCCGCCGCCAGCCAACGCGATCCATAAATTCGTGCCCAACACACCCATTAAATAAAGGCCAACATAACCACCCAGACCAAAAAAGACGACATGCCCAAAACTGACATAGCCCGTGTACCCCATAATAATGTTCAAGCTGGAAGCCAGCCCCACAGACAGCAGCATGGTAAACACAATTTCGCGTGTCGCCGGGTTATCGGTAATAACGGGATACAAGCCAAATGCCAGAACCAGCACAATCGTCAGCCAAATACCAGGGTTTCGCAGACGAGAAAGCGCAGCATGGCTTTTTCTCTGCAATTGAACATTTGCCGTACTTTCTACTGATTTCATGCCGACTTTGCTCCAAACAAACCTGTTGGCCGAACCAACAAAATGACAATAAAGAGAACGAATTCTATGACCGGAACCCAGGTTGTGGGCATAAAGTAAGGAATAACGCCTTCTAACATGCCTAACAACAACCCGCCAATTAATGCCCCTAATGGGTTGCCTAATCCGCCAAGCACACCAATGACAAAGCTTTTTAATTCATACGTACCGCCAGAAAGAATGGTGAACGGGAAAAAGGTAGCAATCAGCGAACCAGCAACGGCCGCTAACATTGTTCCCAGGCCAAAGCTTAAAGCCAACACCCTGGCAGAAGGAATGCCCATCAACTCTGCCGCCATGCGGTTATTAGCCACAGCCCGCACATATTTGCCGGGCGTCGTCCGGTAAAGGAACAGGTACAACGCGCCGGTGATGAGCATGGCAACAATGGCCGCGACAACCCGCGTGCCCAGTACAGTAATGGGGCCTAATGTCAAGGACCCCAAAGAAAAGTCGATGTTGCGGGGCGATGTGGAAAAAGCGGCCGTGCCCAGGCCGATAATAATCATATTGATGGCAAACGTTGCCAACAGCGTTGAAAGATGCGGCGCATCAATCACACGGTGAATGGCAATGCCATAAATCACCATACCAAGCAGCAGTCCAACAACGGCTACCAATAACAACCCTACATACGGATTCAAGCCTAAGTTCAAAAACAAGAAGTATGCACCAAACATACCCAGGGCAATAATTGGGCCATGTGCCAAATTAATGACATTCATGACACCCCAAATAAGGGTTAGCCCCATTGCCGCAATCCCGTAGACAAACCCAATCAACAGGCCGTCTACCAAAAATGCCAATATCTCCATAAAAGCCTCCCGTGAACTTAAAGATTGATGATCAATGGATTAAAAGTCACTGCACCCTACCTTGCCTTCATTTTTGTAAAAAAGGGTGGTTGTCTGGCGACAGCCACCCTTCTTCAATTGTTGGGTCAATTTCAAATGGGTGTTACGGCTTTGGATACAGTGCCGGGGCTGTTGCACCAGCTTCTGGCCAGACAACTTGCTTGGCTAATGAGCTGGCATCACCCTGCCATTGGACATAAATCATCGAATGGCCAATTTGCAGGCCGTGGGATTCGGCAGATGTGTCAAATTTGATTTGCCCAAAGAAGGTGAGCGTGTCCAGATTGTCCAACGCGCTTTTGACCGCCTGGGTATCCAGTGTTCCGGCTTCTTCAATGGCTTTTTGCAGCAGCAAACCAGCCACATACCCGCCTGCGGCATGGTATGAAGGTTCTTCGCCGTAGGCATCCATGTACATTTGGGTAAATTCTGCGCTGGATGGGCCGTAGAAATCCATACCCGCTTCTGCTGCTTTTTCGGGGTTGAAATCAGCCAGTGGTTCCCATTGGCTGGGGCCAACAACACCGACTGCGGCATCGCCCAGCTCGGAGAATGTGGGTTCTGGTGGCGCAACCAACAGGGCCACAAATTTGACCGGAACACCTTTTTCATAAAGCTGGCGGGCGAATGTGCTGCCATCCTGGAAG
>CAZRIB010000307.1:0-5187 GCA_964600035.1 uncultured Ardenticatenaceae bacterium
GGATGAGAAGACTACCCAAGGGTATTTAGATTTAGACAGGTGGTTGGGTAGTCAATGAGTGTTGTGGAGGGGGAGATAGTGATGGAGGAAGTGAGGGGTGGAGCTGACGTGTGGCATCACCCGCCCGCCGTGCCGGTCAAACCGAGAAACTTTAACCAGAACCACAGCAGGCAAATTTCGCGCCGCTTTTCCACCGCCGAAGGTGGGTCGGGTGAATATTGAAACACAATCAGAATTGACAAACACGACTAGCCGGAATAAGGACCACCGAGATTGCCGTCTCAAGCCACTCAGACGTACATCCTTGCTCTACTCCCCAACAACGCTCATTATCTTTTACTGAAGAGGAAAGACAACAAGCACGTTGAATTCATCATAGATCAAACGCATCTCATCAACATCAATCGTGAGCAAGATATTGGTCTAGCCGCCGCCAACCAAGTAATCTGAGATCCATACCCCATTCTTTGGGATCAAACTGATTGTCAAGCATGTCCCGAAAACTTCGGTAAATGGTTCTCGTTATTTCCATCAGGTCCGGGTCATCTATAAAAGTGTATACTGTTTCATCCTCGTATTCCTCCCCCCTCTGTTCTCCTACCAGCTTTAAACGACTTTTTCCTGTATCGTCCACCTCGGCTACAAAATCTATAAAGGTGTCTTCCTCGTTGATATGCCATTGTGCAGGCAGATCGTTCCTAAACACTTTGTCCATCCACGTCAGAAAAGCAGGATACGGGTCGAAAACATTGGAAGTGTAAATAGGGATCTCTATCCCTTTGTAAGTTAACACCATCTTTATCCATCCGCTTTGGGGAGGATGAAACTCTACACTTAGTCGTTCCATTTCCATTCCTTGTCAACAACCATTTTCTTTGTAAGGTGTGGCTAAACTATTATTAACCCGAACGCATTCTCAATAACACCCTTAATTTCACTTTATCCCGCCAATATTTCAGGATAAACCGCCAAACAGGGTGAATACCTGCAGAATCTGCTGGATAACATAAAAAATGGGTTTTATCCGGCTCACTTGTTGGATAAACCTCTCTCCGGGGACATTTCCCAGAGTTAGCAGCTGCGACCGAGTGACAATAAAGTCATTATAAAAGTCGCATTCACCCAATGTCAACATGAGAACAAAACCCGGGTGCGTTCACTTTTGGTGTATGACCAGAGAAAGGTTAATCAAGGTCATTTCGGTTTTAGACCGGGCTTTACACCATTTTGGGACGCACCCACAAATCCCACCCCATATTGCCCACGCCTTTCGGGTGTGCGCCGGGTGTTTTTTTGTTCTACTTAAGGTGGGAATATTCGCGCCGTGCCTGTGCCGCCCAATATTTGCAGCAGAATATTGATACCTGCTTCCTCTGCGGCGTGGGTGTTGCTGTTCATGAGGATGACGGCCCCTACCCGCGTTTCGGGATTGAAGTACATGAATGTGGTCGCGCCAGGATCGCTGCCGCTGTGCCCTACGATGGATTGGTTAAAAAAGGCAGTAGAAAGCTCGCTAACGGCCGTTTCCCAAAAGACACCATGTTCGGGATTGTCTAGCATCGTCGGGTTGAGTATGATGGCGACCGATTCGGGGGTGAGGAGTTGGGTCTCTTGGAAACGGCCGTTGTTCATAATTGTCGCCAGCAACACCGCCACATCATCCACACTTGCCCGCACCATCCCATCCGGCCAGGTCGGAAACCCAATATGCCCAAACGGCGTGCCTCGCCGCACGTATGGCATGGCAATGGCATTGACATCATCAAATTCAGCAAGGAAGTAGCCGCTGTTGGTCATGCCCAGCGGGGTGAAAATGTGTTCACGCGCATATTTGTTTAACGGCATTCCCGTCGCCATTTCCGGCACGTATCCGGCCAAACCGGAGGCGATGTTGCTGTATTCGTACACAGCGCCGGGGTTTTCACCCGTGAAATTGTCGTTCGCGTCATACAAATCGCCGCCCACGGTGAGATAGTCGCGCAAAAAGTCGCCCAGCGGCACAGTCGGGTCGCCCGCGCCGTAGGATTGTTCGTATGCTGCGCTATCTTGAATACCAGACGTGTGGCTGACGAGATGGCGCAAGGTGATGGGCGTGTCTGGTGCAGACGGGTTGATGACTTCAAATGGCAACACATCGTTAATTTCCATATCCAAATCCATCAAGTCCGCTTCGACAGCGTACATAATCGCTACGCCCATGACCGCTTTGCTGACGGAGCCGAGGTGGAATGGGGTGTTAGGTGAAACGGCCGTTTCCATTTCCAAATTTGCGTACCCATACTCTTTTTGCCACACAATCTCACCGCCTTGCAGGATGGCAACGGCCGTTCCCGGCACATCACTGCTGGTAAGTTGGTCAGCAATAAACACATCCAACTCCTCAACCGTATCAATCGTCGGGTCTGGCGTGACGATCTCCCACGGAGCCATTTCCGCGACCAGTGCATCAAACAGATAAAACTGCTTGGGGAATAGATACCAACTTGCCCCAAAAATCAGGGCGAAGATTGCCAAAATGAAGAGTAGTCGTTTCATGTGTCCTCCATAGATTGGGCCAATCTTGATGGAAGTTAAAGAAGTTCATGAAGATTGGTTCAATGTGATTAAATCGTTTCAAAATGCGCTTTCAGCGTGTGATGACCATATGTCGGCGCAACCATATCCATTGCCAACACCGTCATAAAAAATTCCATCGGCCCATACGTTTTGACAGAGGTGAACGTTTTTGCCAGCCAAACGGCCGTATCTTTCACCCATAGTGGAATATGCGTAATTTTGGCTGGCTTGCCTGCCGCTGCGAACGCTTGCCGGGCAATCTCGTTTTGCGTCAGCAGTTCGGGGCCGCCAATGTCATATTCACCGCTTGGCCTGTTTAGGTATTCCACACACGCCTGCGCCAAATCTGCGCCATGAATCGGGTTGGCGCGGTTTTCACCATCCCCAAAGAGGTAAATACGGCCGTTTCGCGCCATATCCAAAAACGAACCCATATCCGAGAAAAAGCCGTTGGGCCGGATGATGAAATGGTCAATGCTGGCCGCCTTCAATTCATCGGCAAATCGCTCTTTCGCCTCCAAAATCTTCACATGGCGCAGCTTGTCCGCATTTAGCGCGGAAATGTACATGAATCGGCTCACGCCCGCCGCCAACGCTTCATCCAGCACATTTTTATTCGCCTGATAATCCACATCCATGTAGGTCAGGCCGTCCTTTTGACGGGTGATGCCCAGTGAGGAAAAGACAATGTCAACGCCATCGCAAATGCCGGACAATGTGTCTGGGTCTGTTGCTTCGCCAATGAACAGGTCGTCTACAAACGGCCGTACCGCTTCAATCTTCTGCTCGCTACGGCTCAATGCCCGCACCCAATAGCCTGCTTCACTCAATGCCTTGACCACATACTGCCCCAAATAGCCAGTTGCGCCCACGACGAGTATTTTTTGTTGTTTGGTCATGATATTATTCCTTCGAGGTGCGACGCATTTTCAAAGTGCGTCGCACCTAACTTATTGCGCTTCACACCAATACTGCAATTCAGCAGCAGAGTCTGGCGCGTAGCTGTAATTCAGCCCTGTAAATCCGTGTCCGCCCACAAATTGATTTTGCGGGCCGCTGTTGATGGGCAGTTGGTAAAGGGTGGATTGCGTCACGTTATCTAAACTGTCCGTCACCCACAGCCGCAAGTTGCGCTCATTATCAGCTTCGCCTGCGCTGTACGCGGCATGGAAAACCATCTCCGCAAACGCAACCGACTGCTCAGAATCTGCATGGCTAAAGGTGAGCGTTTCTTCACGCTCGATACCTTGCTCAACGGTGGCGCGGTAGGCGGCTGTGCATGAAATGGTTTCGGCTTTGGAAACGGCCGTTTCCGTCCCACCACCACCACAAGCCGCCAACAACATCATCAATACGATTAAAAGTTTTTTCATGATTAAACCTCCAATTTAGAAGCGGCAACAAAGAAGCTGGCAATAGCCATCGCAATCGTCATCGGGCCAAATAAAAATCGCTCAACATTGCTCACCGAGGCAAAATTGCCAAATTGGTCCAATCTGGTTAGTTGAAATTCTCTAACCAGTCGGCCACAACGGCCGTTACCTCCGGTGCAGCTAACAAGTTGATATGGCCGAGGTCGGGCAGCAGCACGTACGCGCCAGATTCGGTGTATTGGCTCATCGTTGGTTCGTACTGCTTGGCGATGAACGACTCGTCATCCAGACCCGCGACGAGCAAGAACGGCCGTTTCATGGCGGCCAAATCACGGCCGTAATTGGAGCGCGGCGCAAACGATCTGTTCAGTCGGTAGCTGTACGCCGTCGTGGCGGTGTGGCCTAATGCGCCATCCAGCACGCTTTGGGGCATATTGAACTGGATGACGGTAAGATGATTGAACCAGCGAATGCCAATGTTGTTGAGCATGGTGAGTCCAATGATGCGGCGGGTTAACGGCCGTGCCCAGCCACCGGAATTGGGTCGCGTCGTCGGCGCGTTGTATTTCAGAAACGGCGCCATCAGCAGGTAGCCATCAGCCAAATCCCCATGTTCGCCACCCGCAAAGCGCACGACCAGCCCGCCGCCGGAAGAGTGACCGCCAATGAGGATGTTGGCCTGCGGAAATTCCGCTTTTGCCACACCAATCAAGTCGGCAATGTCATCTTCCAGTTGGCCGATGTAGCCTACGTCGCCGCGTTGTGCGGGGGCAAAGCCATGTCCGCGCAGGTCGGGGGCGTAGACGTGTGCCGCGCCGTTTTTGCTGAGGGCTTCGGCCAGTGGATGGAACTGCATACTGTGCCAGCCGGAGCCGTGCAGCAAAATCAACACGTTATTGGTAGCCGCATTGCTTTCGTAGAAGCGGACTTGTAATTCTGAACCATCGCGGGTGGTGTAAGGGCGCAAGGCGGGCATGGATTCGTAATCTACTTGAGTTAAAGGGTCAAAGTTCATGCCGTCGGTCGCTAATTCTGTCGGGCGGTTGGTGGTGATGAGAACGGCCGTTATCGCCAAATAAATCAAGATTGAAATAAGTAGAATTTTTCCGACTGTTTTCATCAGTGTCCTCTTGTAGGGGCTGTGCCTTGTGCCTGCCCTTCTGGGCGACCACAAGGATGCGCCCCTACTTTCCAAAAAATCCGCGCACAACGGCGATACTTTCGGCCGGATTCTCGCTAAACATCTCATGCCCAGCGT
>CAZRIB010000308.1:0-5176 GCA_964600035.1 uncultured Ardenticatenaceae bacterium
ATGTTTTGCTTATTCAATTGTGGAGGAGTGTGTCTAACTCCTCACGGATTACGGAATACAGAATACGGGTACTAGCTAACCAACCGAACGCTTACAAAATCAAGTAAAACGATTCCCCTCTACCCATGAAACGTAATCGAACCATTCTGGCAGTCATTGCATTTGGCGTTTTCATCGCCGCCGACGACCTGACCGTTGTCTCCACCATGCTGCGCCAAATCATCTTTGACCTGGAAATTCCCATGCCCAATGGCCTGGATCAGGCCTCCTGGATTGTCAATGCTTACCTCATCGCCTATGTCGCCGTTATGCCCTTCATTGGCCGATTAAGCGACATTTGGGGCAGACGGTATGTCTTTGTCGGGGCATTGGGATTATTTCTGGTTGGTTCAATTTGGGTTCCAATGGCTGGTACATTTAATGCTTTTTTGGCGGCGCGGGTATTAACGGCCGTTGGCGGCGGCGCAATGGTTCCCGTCGCCATGGCCATCATCGGCGACATCTACAAGCAAGAAGAACGAGGAACTGCATTAGGCATTTTAGGCGCAGTCGATACCGCCGGGTGGGTTTGGGGGCCGCTGTACGGTGCACTGCTCATCCGGTTCCTCAGTTGGAAATGGCAGTTTTACCTCAACATCCCCCTCAGCATCATCGGCATTGCGCTGGCATGGTGGGCACTCGACTCACTGCCCCGCCCCAAAGAACGGCCGCGCATCGACTGGCTCGGCGCAGGCATCCTCACCACCGGGCTTGTCTATCTCAACATCGCCCTTTTATCCGGCGGAGATGTCCAGTCGGCCGGAACATTTCAATCACTTGGCAGTTCCACCCAGCGCGACAGCCTGGGCTATTATCTTATTGGGTTTACCGCCATCATCTTTTTTGGCTTTTTGCAGAATGAGCTTAAAAAGCGGCAAGATGTCAAAGCCCTCATTCGCAAAGCCCGCGCCCAGGGGCGCAGACGCGTGGGCATTTCTCCCCCGCCCTTAATTGACATGGCACTTTTCGCCAATCTCAACTTTTCTCTGGCAACGGCCGTTAACTTTTTAGTGGGCAGCGTCCTCATCATTGCCATGGTCAATGTGCCCCTGCTGGTCAATGTGCTGGAGGTAGACCTGGAAACGGCCGCTTTGCGCAGCGGCATCTTGCTCAGCGGCATGACCGCCTCCATGGCTGCAGCCGCTTATGTGGGCGGCCGTTTAACAACACGGTTGCAATACCGGCCAATCATCATCAGCGGACTGCTCTTCACGGCCGTTGGCTTTACCATGATGGGACTAACATGGGCCAATCCACCGGGCAGCACCTTGATGGCCGGGCAGCTCATCATCCTCGGCTTGGGGTTTGGACTGGTCATTGCTCCCATCGGTACGGCCGTTATCAACGCCGCCCCCCACCAACAGCGAGGCATTGCTGCCAGTTTAGCCATCGTCTTCCGGCTCATGGGTATGAGCGTAGGTCTTTCCGCACTCACCGGCTGGGGACTCCAGCGCTTCAACTTGCTCCGCACCCAGGTCCAGCTTCCTGACCTGCCAATGACAGACCCAACCTACCAACAAGCCCTCATCGATAGCCTGACAAACATCACAGCCCAGGTATTGGCTGAAACATTTCTCATCTGTGCAGGTATTACGGCCGTTGCCATCCTCATTACCATCTGGCTAAAAACAGACATCGCCAAACAAAAATAATACCCGCCACCAATCCCCAATCCATCAGGTTGCACATTTACATGGTATCATTACAATTAATTCCACCTGTAAAATTGGGAAAAACAATAACGAGAACCAAACACCATGCCCGAAAAAGAAAACAGTGGCTACTACTACCCAAACAAATTCGCCCGCATCTTCATAGAAGCCTTAGAAGAAGTCATGGGGCGTAACGGGTTAAACGCCATTCTCAACCTGGCTGAACTCAGCCAATACATCCACGAAAGACCCCCAAACAACCTGGAAAAAGGCTTCGATTTTGCCGAATTTACCGCCCTGCAAATAGCTCTGGAAGAAATGTACGGCCCCAGAGGGGGACGTGGCCTGGCTATTCGCGCCGGTAGAGCCACATTTTCCAGCGGCCTGAAAGGGTTCGGCGCATTGGCTGGTGTCGGTGATTTGGCTTTTCGCGTGCTGCCCTTGGAAGCCAAACTAAAAATCGGCCTTCCCGCACTGGCTCGCATCTTCTCCCAATTCTCTGACCAAGTCTCCAACGTCTACGACGAAGGTGACCATTACATCTACACAATGGAACGCTGCCCGATGTGTTGGCGCAGAAAAGCAGAAAAGCCAGTCTGTTATGCCGGGCTGGGCTTGCTGCAAGAAGCCCTCCGCTGGGTCGCTGGCGGCCACACTTTCCGCATTGACATGGTAGAATGTATTGCGGCCGGTGGTGAAATGGGTAAATACGCTATCTACAAAAAGCCCATCGACTAATAGGCAAACCGCAGAAAGTTTTTAGAGATAAGAAGTGTCTGTTTTTTGCAGTTTGCTTGAGTAAACCACAAAGAAATGATGTAGTTTTTATTAAAAACCTTTTGTGGTTTACATAACACTCACCCACCCCCATATTTCCTGTTTACAAAAAGCAAATTTCATTTGCAAAAATCACTATTTTGAAGTAACTTTAGCGTCCAATCCGGCAGATGCGGCTCATCGCTCTGCCGGTTGATTTTGTCAAATAACCGCACAGCAGGATACGGCTGAATTTTTAAGGAGTAAAAACGATGGCAAAGAAAAAAGGCGTTCGCGTTGTTATTAAAATGCGCAGTACCGAAAGCCCGCATGTGTATTGGACAGAAAAAAATCGTCGCAATGACCCACAGCGTTTGGAACTGAAAAAGTTTGACCCTGTTTTGCGCCGGCATGTCCTTTACCGGGAAACACGGTAATCATTTATTTTCCGGTTTTTACCGGAATGGACTTATCAGAAGCGGATGTCTTTTTGGCATCCGCTTTTTGTTTTCAAGCCCTTAGATTTGTCAAATTTGTCCCGGTAAACGCTTGGTCGCGCTAAAACATTTGACAAATCTTCTCGACAGCGCTGTAAAATTACGAACCAAATAAAAAAAGCGGATGTGTCATTTGCACACCCGCTTTTTTACTTGATCAAATGATTGACTAACGTTACTTCTTTTCCGGTTTTTCCGGCAAGGCAACGGCAATGTGTAGTTCTTGAAGCTGTTTCTCGCTAACTACAGACGGCGTGTCAGACATAAGGTCTGTCGCCTGGGCAGTCTTTGGAAAAGCCATGACTTCACGAATGTTTGGCTCACCAGCCATCAAAGCAACGATACGGTCAATGCCGGGCGCAATACCGCCATGAGGTGGTGCCCCATATTCAAATGCCTCCAGCATGTGTCCAAATTGTTCTTCGGCCTGTTCCCAAGAGAAGCCGATAAGCTCCATGATTTTGCGTTGTAACGGCCGTTCATGGATACGAATACTCCCACCTGCCACCTCAAACCCATTACAAACCAGGTCATACTGCTCACTAAGCACCTGACCAGGGTCAGTATCCAGCAGCGGAATTTGCTCACGCTTAGGCGACGTAAACATATGATGACTGGGTGCATAATGACCATCCTCCAACTCCTCCTCAAACAAGGGGAAGTCAATCACCCAGCAAAACGCCAGCTTCTTCTCATCCTTATAGCCCAGACGAGCACCCATTTCCTCACGAAGCGCACCCAAAACAGCATACACAACCGACTTCTTATCACTGGCAAACAAAAGCAAGTCGCCCGGTTTTGCCCCCATGCGCTCTGTAATGGCAACCAATTGGTCAACCTTAAAGAATTTGGTGATAAAACCACGCATTTCACCAGAATCCTCATCCAGAGCCATCCAGGCAAGTCCTTTTGCCCCATTGGCGCGAGCAATTTGCTCCAGTTCATCAATTTGTTTGCGGCTGTAACTACCACAACCCGGCACACATATGGCTTTCACAGGATTGCCAGCCGCCACATTTTCAGCAAAAACGCGGAAGGCACTCGCCCCGGCAATGTCAGAAATATCTACAAGTTCCATGCCATAACGAATGTCTGGCCGGTCTGTGCCAAAGCGTTCCATTGCTTCGTGGTAGCTCAAGCGTGGGAATGCTTCTGTTGCCAATGGCACAAGGCTCACTTCCTTAACCATACCCACCATTAATTCTTCAATGAGGTTCAGCACATCATCCCGCTCGACAAAGCTCATCTCCATGTCCAATTGGGTAAATTCAGGCTGCCGGTCGGCGCGCAGGTCCTCATCGCGGAAGCAGCGCGCAATTTGGAAGTAACGTTCGTACCCGGCAACCATCAAAAGCTGCTTGAGCTGCTGGGGACTTTGTGGCAAGGCATAGAATTTACCCGGGTGCACACGGCTGGGAACAAGATAGTCGCGTGCTCCTTCAGGCGTGCTTTTGAAGAGAATCGGGGTTTCGATTTCGATAAAGCCACGTTCATCCAAAAAGTCGCGAATAAATTTGATCGCACGGTGACGTAAAACAATGTTTCGCTGCAAACGTTCGCGGCGCAAGTCCAAATAACGGAATTTCAGGCGTAGGGTTTCATCTACTACTTCGTCACGATCAATTAGAAATGGCGGTGTTTTGGCCGGATTTAAGACAATGACTTCTTCGGCCAACACTTCAATGTCGCCTGTGGGCAAGCTTTTGTTTTCCTGTCCGGCGGGCCGCTGCGAAACAATACCTTTTATTTGAATGACGTACTCACTACGGATTTGTTCGGCCGTTTTGAAGCCGTCCGGTGTACGGCCGCTGTCTACAACAACCTGCGTTTTACCATCTCTGTCACGCAAGTCGATGAAAATGACGCCGCCCATGTCGCGGCGGCGATTGACCCATCCGGCCAATGTGACTGTTTGGCCGACATGCTCGATTCTAAGTTCCCCACAATTGTGTGTTTTTAACATTGGCTTTTTTCCTCAAAATGACTGCTCTCGCGGTATGTCGCGAGATGTCGTTTCGTAATGAAATTTATTTGTAACTGTACAGCCTCTCTAGCTGTGGCCGGTGTCCTCACCGCGCCACCAGCGGGCACGGTCTGGAGACCTGCCCGAGCACCTGCATAGTTATATTTATTTTATCGCTGCACCCTCAAAGCAGGCTTCGGGCTGCTCGGCGGGCGAAATAAATAAAAGGCGCATTGAGCGCCTGTGAATTTACTGGCCAGGAACGGGTA
>CAZRIB010000309.1:0-5173 GCA_964600035.1 uncultured Ardenticatenaceae bacterium
TGCGAAACTCTGTGTTCCTAAGGGTTTTCAATATGAACACCTGTATAGATACTTTGGTTTTTAGTCATTAGAACGGGGCGATCACGAAACGGCCGTAAGCCACAAATGCCGCCAGCAAAAACAGCACGGCATTCGTAACGATCATTTGGTTTTCACCACGCCGCAGATGTGTACGCGCTGCCCCAAGCATGGTCAAAGCCAGCCCCACAGCAGCCAACGGTGTCAAAATGGGCAAAATGTTGACCAGTCCGGGCAGTACCACGCCAATGGCTCCGAGCAGTTCCAGCGCGCCAATCGTTTTAATTTGACCCTCCGAAAAGTCATTGACCCAGGCCATTTGTTGGGCAATCTCTTCCTTGCTTTTCATCAGCTTCATGCCGCCAGCCATCAAAAAGGCCAGCCCCAGCAATCCTTGTACAACCCATAATGCAATGTTCATGATGTTCCTCCTTATGTATGGAAAAATATTGTGTAAGATAATTATAACAATTAAACGGACTATAGTCCACTTATCTGTCATTTTCCATACAAGAAAAAAGCCCCAGTAAAAACTGAGGCTTTTGCAGAGGAAAAACGCAGATTTTTTGAAATTATATCGACCTAATCCTGAAAATCTGCGTCCAAAACCCAAACAGATTACACGGCCGTTTCACTCATAGCCGCATCCAGCTCAACAGCCCGTTCTTGCCGGAACTGCTTGGTATACAGATTGTAATAATGGCCTTTTTGCCGGATTAACTCGGCATGTGTGCCCATTTCTGTAATACGGCCGTCTTCAATCACCAAAATACGGTCAGCCCGCTTGATGGTAGAAAGCCGGTGGGCAATGACAAAGCTGGTTGTATTTTGCATCAACGTTTCCATGCCGCGTTGAATCAAGGCCTCTGTCAGCGTATCGACTGAACTGGTGGCCTCATCCATGATGAAGATGTCGGGTCTGGCTAAAACAGCCCGTGCCAGACTGATGAGCTGTTTTTGCCCAACAGACAGCAGCACGCCGCCTTCCCCGACCTGGGTGTCATACCCGTCATCCAGGTTGATGATGAACTCATGCGCCCCGGCCATTTTGGCCGCTTCTACAACTTCCTCGTCGGTGGCATCTAAACGGCCGTAACGCAAATTCTCCATCACCGTGCCAGAAAAGAGGTGCGGGGTTTGCAGCACCATGCCAATGCGCGACTGCAAAGCGTGCAAGGTCATCTCCCGATAATCCATGCCATTAATGCGAATCACGCCGCGCTTTGGTTCATAAAAGCGGCAGACCAGATTGACAATTGTCGATTTACCGGCCCCGGTTGGTCCTACCAGCGCAATCGTTTCCCCTTGTTTGACATGAAGATGGAAGTTGTTGAGCACAGGCTTGTCTTCTTCATAATAAAAATCGACGTGATCAAACTCGATGTCACCGCGCACAGAGGAAACGGCCGCTGCCTGCGGGCTGTCCTGAATCTCCGGCTCTGTGTCCAGCAAGGAAAAGATGCGCTCTGCCGAGGCAATGGCCTGCTGCATCGACGCATACACCATAGCCATCTGCTGAATCGGCCACAGCATAAAGGTGATATAGGAGATAAACGCCTGAATGCCGCCAACGGTAATGAAGCCGCTTTCAAACTGAATGCCCCCGTTCCAAACGATGGCGCCAATGGCAATGGCACTGATGAACTGCACCACCGGCAGGAACAAAGCCGAAAGCCACGCCGCCCGGAAAGACGCCTGATACATGCTGTCAGTTTTTTGGCCGAATTCGCGCAAATTTTCTTCTTCGCGCACCAGCGACTTGATGACGCGCACGCCGGTGATGTTTTCATTGTAAGCGGCCGTAATTTTGGAGTTTTCCTTTCTTGCCTTGCGAAATTCCACCAAAATGTGCTGCTTGAACTGAATCGCCACAACAACCAAAATGGGAATGATGGCCGTAATGATGAGGGCCAGCCGCCAGTTGATGGCATACATAAAGGCCAGTGCCGTCACAATGTTGGTGGCCGCCCAAATCATGTCCAGAAAACCCCAGGAAACGAGATCGCCCACACGCTGGGAGTCGGATGTAACCCGGCTCATCAGCCAGCCGATGGAGGTGCGGTCAAAGTAGCTCAGGGACAACTTTTGCAGGTGGTTGAACATCCATTTGCGCAGGTCGTACTGCACCCGTTCGCCCAAAATACCGGCGGCGTAAATGAAGCTAAACACCAGCACAGCCTGTACGATGATGAAAAAGCCGTACTGAAGGACGATGCGCAGCAAGGTTTCGGCATCACCGGCCACAATGCCTTCATCGATGATGCGCTTGCTGAGATAGGTGAAGTAGCTGTCTAGCAGGGACGTGCCCACAATGGTGACCAGGAACAAGGCCATGAGCTGCCAATGTCTGGCCCCTAGCTTGAAGGTGCGCCAAAGGGTACGGCCGTTAAATTGTGTCGTAAATTCTTCTTCGTCGTAAAAATCTTCCATGATAATCCTCTCGGTTCGTGTTCCGTCGTCCGTCGTCCGTGTTCCGTTATCGGCATACGGGCCACGGCTTACGAAATACCGGCAGCTACCTCCTGACCGGTCATAGCCAATTCTGCTTCCAAATCAGCCTCGATGCGGGCTTGCAGTTCATATACCCGGCGGTAGATGCCATCCTGTGCCACCAATTCGTCGTGTGTGCCGCGCTGCACGATACGGCCGTGATCCAGCACCAGCACCAAATCGGCCGTCATCACACTTTGAATACGGTGGGCAATGACAAACGTCGTCCGGTCTTGCATCAGCCGCTGCAAAGCCTCCCGAATTTCTCCTTCCGTCTCCGTATCCACAGAAGACGTGGCATCATCCAGAATGAGGATGCGCGGGTTTTTCAGCAGTGTGCGGGCAATGGTAATCCGCTGTTTTTGCCCGCCGGAAAGCGTCACACCCCGCTCGCCCACTTCGGTGTCGTACCCTTTGGGGAAGGAGGTGATGAATTCATGGGCGGCGGCGGCTTTGGCGGCGGCAATCACTTCTTCCTCACTCACTTCGCGGCTGACACCGTAGGTGATGTTTTCCCGAATGGTGCGCGAAAAGAGGAACGGTTCTTGCATGACAATGCCGATGTGCTGGCGCAGGTAGCGGCGGGCATAATCTTTCAGCTCTACGCCGTCCAGGGTAATGCTGCCACTGTCGTAGTCGTAGAAACGGGGCAGCAGGTTGACCAGCGAGCTTTTGCCGGAGCCTGTGCCACCCAGCAAGGCCACAACTTGCCCTGGCTGCACTTCAAAGTTGATGGCTTGCAGCACTTTCTTTTCTTCGCCATCGTATTGAAAGTGGACGTTGTCAAAGACGATGTGGCCTTTTGGCGGGTGTTCCGGGTAGATGCTGGCATCGTCCAGGGGTTCCCGGTCTTGCCGGACAATTTCCATGATACGGCCGTAACTCACCATACCCGTAGACATCTGCGTAATCAGCCGCCCCAGGTTGCGAATAGGCCAGATAATTTGCACAACCAGCCCCATATACGCCAGATAAGAGCCGACAGTTATCTCACCGGCTGCTGCCATTTGCGCGCCAGTGTAAAAGCCAAACAACATCTGCATACCCAGCATAATGTCGGTGACTGGCCAGTACAGGCCGTGCATAAAGATCAACCGGCGGCCCCGGCTTAACTTTTCGTAATTGCGTATCTCAAAC
Source organism: uncultured Ardenticatenaceae bacterium (assembly GCA_964600035.1). Taxonomy (GTDB): domain Bacteria; phylum Chloroflexota; class Anaerolineae; order Promineifilales; family Promineifilaceae; genus CAZRIB01. The sequence goes on from CAZRIB010000309.1 coordinate 3,646, forward strand.
TGCTCCGATTCATACGACTGGCGGGCAAAGGCTTTCACAACGCGCACACCGGTCAAATTTTCTTGCAGTTTGTTGGACAATTTGGCGTCCTGTTCCTGGTAAGCTTCGTATGCCTCGCCCACTTTCTTGAAGAAGAAAAGGGAGATGACCAGCACCACCGGAATGACAACCACAGAGAGCAAGGCCAACCGGCTGTTAAGCAGCAGCAATGCGGTAAAGTTAATGATAAACAGCATGATGATGCGGCCGGCGCCGATGGCCTGTTCCGCAAAAAAGCGGCGCAGGGCATCTACGTCGGAGGTGGCGCGCTGGAGCAGCTCGCCGGTTTGCATCTTGTCGTGGTAGGTAAAGGTCAGGCGCTGCAAATGGTCGTACAGGTAATTGCGAAGCTGGCGGGTGATGGATTCGGCCGTTTGTGCGGCCAGCCGCCCGCCCAGGTAGGTGAATGCGCCTTGAAAAACGGCCAGGGCCACAAAGCCCAGCGCAATCCAGGGCACAATCTGGCGCAGGTTGTCGCTGCCCAGCACGTTGTCTACAAAGTAGCGCAGCAGGTAGTAGATGCCAGTCTGTGACAGTGCCGCCAGCCCCACACCCAACGTTGCCGCCAAATAGAGCAGGCGGTAGCCTTGGATGAGCTGCCACAGACCAATCAACCGGTTGTCTGATACACTTTCCTTGAGTTCTTTTTCAGATGTCTTCATTTAACCAATCTCCAAAATCTTCAATCTCAAATCGCCAACAAAAAAAGGCCACGAATGCCCCGTGACCTTTTTCTGGCTGGTGATCGGTGTGATCAAAAAACGGCCACGGGTGTTTGCGTCCGTGGCCGTGTGGGTGTGCTTGAGTTTACATAACTAATGTTTGGTAAACGGCCGTAGACGCATGCAAGTACCGACAGTTCCTGAAACTGTCAGGCGTAAGCGGAAAATGTTGGTAAATACGTTGGACATGCGCTCGACCTCCTTTTTAGAATTAGATAACCGTCTAACATCATAGCATGGGCACTATGAACCGTCAACCCCAATTTGAAAATGGGGTGCGTTCAATTTTTGTGTATGACCAGAGAAGGGTTAATCAAACCTGAGTTTAGAATTAGGACGCAGATACCGCAGATAACGCTGATTTTTTTGTTTTCAGGAATTTGGTCTGTAAATCAACAATTAATCTGCGTTTATCGGGCAAATCTGCGTCCTGTTTTTTATCTTCAAACTGAGGTTAATCAAGGCCATTTTGATTTCACACCAGGTTTTACACCATTTTTGGACGCACCCTTGAAAATGGGGTGCGTTCAGTTTTGGTGTATGACCAGAGAAAGGTTAATCAAGGTCATTTCGGTTTTAGACCGGGTTTTACACCATTTTTGGACGCACCCTTGAAATGGGTAGGGGCGAACCGGCGGCTCGCCCCTACGGGTATGGTTATAGTTTACGGGGTTTGGCTGGTGTCGATGGTGAGCAGCAGTTTGACGTACAAGACAACAGGTTTCGGTGTAACCAGCGGGCGGTCGTAGATGTAATCTCCTAACTGG
>CAZRIB010000310.1:0-5157 GCA_964600035.1 uncultured Ardenticatenaceae bacterium
TCTGGTTTTTCGCCAAATGTATTCACCATGCCATGAATAGTCGTTGAGCCGATCATGACATCCACAGGGCGCAGTGGTTCCACTATTTTTCGCGGAATGTTGGTGAGGATATTGCCAAAATGGTCAATGTGGATGACGTGTCCGGTAATACGGCCGTTTTCCACAAGCGGCTCTTTGGAATGGCGCAGCACAACATCTTCAATGGGTGTGCCCAAATCAGCCAAAGGGACTCCAGCGGCCAGGTGTGCCCCCGATGGGGCAAAAATATCGCGGCCATGAAAGATGGCTGTAACATCTGGCAGCCAATATTCGGGCTTATCCAGGTGAACAATCTCCACGTGTTCGCCGTTTTGCCGGGCACGCATCAGCAAAGGGGTGCAAACGCCATTGTCTGGCCCCACAAAAAATTGACTGCCAAACCTGGCCGCAATGGGACGGCGTGTTGTGCCCACGCCGGGGTCTACCACAACAATGTGTACGGTTTCCGGGGGAAAATAATGGCAAACCCGCTCCAAAATGAGAGCGGCCTGGTGAATATTTTGCGGCTCAACCACATGGGACAAATCGGCGATGGATGCGCCGGGTAAAATGTTCCAAATTACGCCTTTGAGAACGGCGTGTTCGCCTTCGGTTTCACCAAAATCTGTTAACAGGGTTATGTGTCGCATGGGGTTTCCTTTTGGGGCAGGGGTTGGGGATTGGATATGGTGGCCGTTTTTTATAACAGGGCGCAGGCTTCAACTGCCAGCCAGAATAATTTTTCTCGTGTGGAGGGTTGTTTTATCCAGTCTCTGTTGTCCCAATTGTCGCCGGTCAGGTCGTCGCCGCCGTAGAGAAGTTGACCAAAGGTGACGCCTCGAAATTGGGCGACGGCGAAGAAGGTGGCGGTTTCCATTTCGACGGTCAGGCAGCCTTGGGCTTGTCGTTGTTGTACTTTTTGCCGGGTTTCGCGAAAGTAGGCGTCGGTTGTCCATGTTTTGCCGATGGCGTAGGGGATGTGGTGTTTTTTGAGGGTGGTCTCAATGGCGTGTACGGCCGTTTCGCTGGCTTTGGCTGTCTGTTCTGGTGGCAGGTAGTGGTAGGACGTGCCTTCATCACGAACGGCCGTGTCCGGCACAATAATATGTCCCATTTGCAAATCCGGGTGCAGCACACCCGCACCGCCACAAGCAATAAATGCCCGGCAGCCATTGGCAATAAGAATTTCTGTAAAAAAAGCCGCCAACGGCCCGCCCACGCCGGGGTGAGCAACCGTAAACGACTGTCCATTATGTGTCAGTTTGTAAACCGGGTTATGCCCCATTTCAGAATACATAGCCCCAATTTGCTGTAAAATGCCGCGTTTAGCTAAAGAGTCCAGCACTTCCGGGAAAAAGCACAACACGCCTAATTCGGGCAGCGCACCGCCCAATGATTCTGTATAAGGCTCTATGACAGCTTCAGGGGTGGGGTCAAATTGTAGAATAGATGGTTTCATAAACCTGTCACCTGGCCCATTCAATAAAGACAGGCGGGATCCAAAAATCGCCTATGTGAAGCCCGTAATTCGCATACAAACTTAACAGCAGCAGCATGACAGCAAAAGCTATTAGCGCGTAATCACGAAGGCGGTAACTTAATTCATCTATCCAACTGCGTTTGGTCACACCAAAGGCCCGCATATCCATTGCGTTGACAATATCTTCACCGGCCACAATGGCATTCATTGTGACAGGCACAACCAAAGGGGCAATCCGGCGAATTGTGGCTATGACGCCGCCCTGAATTTTGTCAATTTCAAACCCGCGTGCCCGCTGCGCATCCAGCGTTGTCTGAAAATCGCGGGCTAAAGTGGGCACAAAACGAAATGCCAAGTCCATGGCAAATGCCACCCGGTATGGAAATCCCATGCCGCTAAATGTCACGCCATATTGGCTGGGGTTCATTGTCCAGGGAATGACAAAAAAGAGGAGGGCAATGGAAACCATGCGGATGATTTGACTGATGCCAAAAGCGGCTTTTTCGGCCGTAAAGCTTAACCGCCATGTAAACAGGCGAAAATCAAAGAGCCGCTCAAAATAAATATGTTGATCACCAGCTAATACTTCATTGGGGCCGCCACGCCCAAATACAAATGCATTGATGCCCACGATAAATACAACAAGTATCATCATGAACATGAGTGGCTTGCGTGTTTCTGCCCAGGTTAAGCGTGTCAGGCGAAATTGCAGAAGGGATAATCCTAAAAAGAAGACCAAAAAGCGCATGTCCCAGAAGTTGAGAATGGCAGCCAAAATTAAAAAAGATGCAATCCAGCGTGCTCGTGGGTCAAATGAGTCTATTAAGCTGTGGCGGTTTTTGTATTTCCAGGTTACTAGCATGGTTTATTCAATGTGAGTTGGGCATTGGGTGAAGCGCATTACCTGTCACTCCAATGCCCAACTGTGTAAATACGGTTAATTATCGGCCACTTCTTTCCTGAACGGCCGCATACGCAATCATCAAAATTGGTACTAACACAGCCCCATTGATAATGTTGCTCAATGCCGCAGGCGTAAAATAGCCAACCAGCGCCGTGTTCAGGTCAATGCCAGAAATCGGAATTTCTGTTAACGATGCAAAAAGCATACCAACCACAGCACCAATGGCAGAATAAACAACGGCTTTCACAATGGTTGGCCGGTCGCGGAAACTTTTGATGCCCAAGACAATCAAGCCGGGAATAAGCCCCATCAAGCCATTACCCAGGCTCCAGTTCCAAAAGAAGCCCCATCCAGAAAGAAAGTCGCCCAATACATTGCCAATGAAGCCGCTGAAGAAGCCTACCAGCGGGCCAAAAGCCACACCAAAGAACATGGGGATGGCCACTGCGGGACGCAATGAGATGTTGCCTGCTGCTGGAAGGGCTAAAAAGTTTGTTACCCAGGAAAAGACACCATAAAGGGCAGCGCCAATAGCAGCATAGACCACCTCACGCGTTCCAAATGACCACAAGGTTTTGTTTTCAGACATGATTTCCTCCTTCAAAATGATAAATCGCGAAGACGTAGAGGCGCAGAGTAAATGTTGTTAAGCCGTTTATATATGGCTTTGGTGCGCACGCATCTTGTCTCCTACAAAATATAACCGTAGCTATACAGGTGCTCGGGCCGGTCTCCAGACCGTGCCCGCTGGTGGCGCGGTGAGGACACCGGCCACAGCTGGAGGCTGTATAGATACATATAACCAACGATAATCTGAAACAACTAGCTCCCATGGGTTAAACACGTTCATTCATTCAATTGGTTTTGCACCTCCTTGGCAATGATGCCTGCTTAAATCAGGTGGGTTAGTGCTTCTGCCCGCATGAAACGGCCGGTTTTGTGCAGGTATTTCATGTTAAGCCGAAGCAGGGATGTTGGCAGCACCCGGCAGCGTCGCAGCAGTGCCTCATCTTGCAAAACTTCGTGAGGCGGGCCATCGGCAGCCAGTTTGCCATCTGCCAGCAGTAAAATTCGGTTGGCGTAGGTTAATGCCAGGTCTAAATCGTGGGTGATGAAGGCAACTGCCTCAAAACCGGGCATTTGGAGAATGCCATCCATAAAGGCGCGGTAGTTCCAGTAATCTTGTCCGGCTGTGGGTTCGTCCATTAGCAGGATGCGGGAGCGCATGGCCAAAACGGCGGCGATGCTGACACGTTTTTGCTGGCCGTAGGAAAGTGCCAGGGGAGGGGATGTGCGGTATTCGCTCATGTTGACGGTGTTGAGTGCCCAAATGGTGTTTTGTTCGATGTCATCTGGGGCGTGACCCAGATTTTTGGGGCCGTAGGCCAGTTCTTCGTCAACGGTGGGGGCAAAGAGCATTTGTGAGGGGTTTTGGAAGACGTAGCCGACTGTTTGGGCGGCCTGGGCTACGGTCATTTCTTTGGTGTCACGGCCGTTTATTTGCACGCTGCCTTCTGTGGGAACAAGCAGGCGCAGCATGTGCTTGACGAGTGTGGTTTTGCCAGCGCCGTTTGGTCCAAGCAGGGCAACAATTTCGCCGGGGTAAAGGGAGAAGTTGATGTTGTGTAAAATTTGCCGCGAATCTGGGCTGTAGCGGAAGTTGACGTTTTGGAAGGTGATTAACGGCCGTTTGTCATCATCACCCTGCATGTTGCCCACCGCAGGTTCAAAAACTGGTGCAGGTTCTTGTTTGGCGCGTTCCAAAATGGTGGCTGCTGGCAGCTTGATGCGATGAAAATCGGCCGTAGCCATCAAACCTGCCGGATCACCATCATACACAACCTTGCCATCTTCCAAATAAAGCACACTGTCCGGTTCAATTGCCAGCACATCATCCACCCGATGCTCCACAATCATCACGGCAATGCCACGTTCTGCCAAACTGCGAAAAATTTGCAGCGATTCATATGCCGTCATGGGGTCTAAACTGGCTAAAGGCTCATCCAGCAGCAAAATTTTGGGGCGCATAGCCAACACACCAGCCACACCTACAATCTGCTTTTCTCCACCAGAAAGCTCAAACGTTGCCCGGTCACGCAAATGTTCAATACCCAAAAATGCCAATGTTTCATCGACGCGAGCCAAAATTTCTTTTCGTGGCAGCCCCAAATTTTCAAGGCCAAAAGCAATTTCATTTCGCACATAGCTGGTCACAATCTGCCTTTCCGGGTCTTGCAGCAGCGTCCCCACAGTTTGAGCAAGCTGCGCCATACTAAAATCGCGAATATCCTCGCCAAATAACTCAATTGTGCCGTGCAGCTTGCCGCGATAGCTTCTGGGGATTAGGCCGTTAATGCAGCGCATGAGAGTTGTTTTTCCGCTGCCACTTGCTCCCACAATTAGTTTGAGCTCACCGGGCTGCAAATCAAAATTGATGTTTTCTATCGCTAATGAGTCGCGGATGCGATATTGAAAAGACAGGTCTCGAATTTTTAGGGCGGGCTGCTGAAATGTTGACATAAAAACTTTTCTTGTATTGATGAACACCCAAAATCGTTTGGTATGTCGTTATACGTTCGGGCGGTTCTTGAATTCACACACTAAAACACCATCAAACGGCATTGGTTCTTATCATAACTGCGACTTGTTGTGTTGACGAGGTGAAAATGACAGATCCGTCGTGATGATACTCCTGCGTTTTCAATCAATTCGTGGTTTTATAGTTGCCCGTAATTTACCGTTTGCTATAATACGC
>CAZRIB010000311.1:0-5130 GCA_964600035.1 uncultured Ardenticatenaceae bacterium
AAATGAGGGATTAGATTGGTTCAATCTCCGAGATTGAACCAATCTTTGTATCCATACAAAGAACACTTGACTGAGTAGTAGTATCCGTAATCCGTATTTGGTATTCCGTGTGTGCGGCTTCGGATTACGTATAGTGGTAGAATCTTGTCAGCGAGGATTTGTGATGCGACGTTTGCCATTGATGATGATGCTCTTTTTGCTGGCCGGGCTGGTTGGAGCAGGCCAACAGTCCCATGTGGCTGCTCAGGGTACTGCGGCTGGTTGGGATACGGCCGTCCGTTATGAATGGGGTGGGGCGTGGCACTTTGAATTAACCGGGCCGCCAGCCGGTGAGGGTGCGGCGGCCGCGCTGACAGTGACCATTTTGGACCAGGATGCCACCATTTACCGGTCGGTGGCGCTGGATGGCACGCAGCCTGTGGCGGTTGATGTGGAAATTTTGGCGCACGATATGGCGTTACGGCCGTTTTCCGTGGTAACTTACAGTTGGGAAGTCAGTGGTGAAAATGGGACGTACATCCCTTCGCAAACGGTTGTGTATGAAGACAATCGCTTTGATTGGCAGCGTGAGGTGTATGGCGGAACGGCCGTTATTTGGGCGGCCAAAGATGAAACATTGGGCGAAATTACGGCCGACATCACTGCCGCGTCGCTCATTCGCATTCGTCAATATCTGCCCATTCATGACGAGCCTGTGCTGGATGTGGTGGTGTATCCCACAATGGCGGATTTGTTTACGGCGCTGCGCCTGACCGGCGAGCCTATTGTTGACGGCCATGCCCATCCGGATTTGCAGCGTGTACTTGTGGCGGCGGGTTCCAGCAGAACGGCCGTGCAGGATTTGTCCCGAACGCTGCCACATGCGCTGGTGCATCATTTTTTGTATCAGGCATCGCCGGGGCAGTATGATGAGCTTCCTCCCTGGATGGTGGAGGGGTTGGCGACGCTTTTGCAAGAAGAGCCGGATTTTCGTTATGTGGCGGCATTGGAAACGGCCGTTTCCGAACAGACCCTCATCCCACTGGCCGAATTGTGCCAGACATTCCCCAGCAGCGAACAACAAGCCTTACTGGCCCATGCCCAGGCCGATTCACTCATGCGCTACATTCAGACCACATACGGCATACAAGCCATCCGCAATTTAATTACCGAATATTACGACGGGGCAACATGTGAGCAGGGATTTGAACGAGTGCTAAACCAAACAACTGCCACACTGGAAAGTGCCTGGCGGGATACCATTATTCCGCAAAACCCGGTCAAACAGCTCATTCTCAACAATTTGCACTGGTTTTTGTTATTATTAGGGGGCTTCGTGTACTCTGCTCTACTCATTTTGCCACCAAAGCAAGTTGTCAAGTAAAGAGGAATTGATATGACTGACAAACAACCACCTCATGATGATTCATTGAACCGGCAAAAACGTTTGCTGCGCCGGGGAACCGCGCTGTTACAACAAGGTAATGCTGCTAAAGCGGCTAATTTATTAGCCCGCGCGCACCAAATTGCACCGGATGATGTGGATATTGCTTTGAACTTGAGCAGTGCCTATATTTTGACACGCCAGTTTGACCGTGCCATTCCAATTTTGGAGAAGTTGACGGAACAGCTTCCGGACAACGAGATGATTTGGACGAATTTGGGCGCAGCTTATTTGGGTAATCCGGTTTTGGCGCGGGATGCGGAGCAGAATCGGGCGATTGAGGCGTTTGAAAAAGCGCTGTCGCTGAATCCCAATGCGCCGCATGTGGCCTATAATCTGGGTCTTGTTCACCGGGACAGGCGTGAGTTTGAGAAGGCTGTACATTGGTTTGAAAAAGCGATTGAAACCAACCCCAGAGATGTGGATGCCCATGCGCTGTTGAAGGTGATGCGCGAGGCATTGCAAGAAGAGGAGTAAAAGGGCAGAGATTGGTTAATTGGTAATTGGTGATTGGTGATTGGTAATTCACAATTCTCCATTCCCCATTTTCCATTCTCCATTCTCCATTCTCCATTCTCCATTCTCCATTCCCCACTTTCCATTTTCAGGAGCCGTTGTGTATAAGCATAAACCCCACTTTTCCCCATTTTATGAACGGATGCTTCAGGCTGATTTGCCAGAGGTGTTTATTGAAACGTTTGCTTTTTATTATGACCAGTTGGTTCACGGCCGTACCGGGCTGATTGCTGAAAATGAGATTGAACCGGTAACGGCCGTCCCCGATGCCGATACCTTGCCGGACACTTATGTGGAGATTGGCGAGCAGGCATTGGCGAAAACGGCCGTTATCAAACTAAATGGCGGCCTTGGCACAAGCATGGGCCTGGAACATGCCAAATCCTTGCTGCCGGTAAAACAACAATTGACCTTTCTGGACATTATTGCCCGCCAGGTACAGCAAACAAACACCCCACTTGTCCTGATGAACAGCTTTGCCACAGAAGCCGACTCATTGGCCGCACTGGCAAAGCACAATTTAGCCGCAGATATTCCCCAAAGTTTTGTGCAGCACAAAGCCCCAAAGGTACGCCAGGATAATTTGCTGCCGGTTGAGTGGCCGCCTAATCCAGAGCTCACGTGGTGTCCGCCGGGGCATGGCGACATTTATACGGCCGTTTACACCAGCGGCACATTATCGGCCTTGCTCAATGCCGGGTATCAATACGCCTTCGTTTCTAACGCAGACAATTTGGGGGCCGTGCTTGACCCGGCCATTTTGGGTTATTTTGTCCACCACAACTACCCCTTTATGATGGAAGTGGCCGACCGTACAGAAATGGACAAAAAGGGTGGGCATCTGGCACAACTGCCAAACGGCCAGTTGATATTGCGAGAATCTGCCCAATGCCCTGATGAAGATGTACCGGCCTTTCAGGATGTCACCCGCCATCGCTACTTTAATACCAACAATTTGTGGCTAAACCTGCCCGTCTTGCAAAAAGTACTGGCAGAACGAGAGTACAGGTTGGGACTGCCCATGATTCGTAATAAAAAGACGGTTGACCCACGTGACCCGTCGTCTACGCCGGTGTACCAGTTGGAAACAGCGATGGGCAGCGCCATTGCGGTGTTTGCCGGTGCGCAGGCTTTGCGGGTTCCACGCACCCGTTTTGCACCGGTAAAAACCACAGATGATTTATTTTTGGTTCGGTCGGATGTGTATGAATTGAGTGATGATTTTCGGGTGGTGATGGCTGCAGCCAGAAACGGCCGTCAACCAATCGTCAATCTAGATCCCCGCCACTACAAATTTGTGCCAGACCTGGATGCCCATTTCCCACATGGCCTGCCCGCCATGCTTGCCTGCGACCAGCTAGAAATAACAGGCGATGTTTACTTTGGCAGCAATATTCGCTGCGTGGGTTCAGTTACCATTCAAAACCGCAGTCAGCAGCCCGTTACCATACCGGACAACACCATTCTGTCAGGGACTTATCTGTTTGAATGATGGAACTGTTGCCGTAAACCGTGAGCCGTGAGCCGTAAGCCGTGAGCCGTAAGCCGTGAGCCGTGAGCCGTAAGCCGTGAGCCGTGAGCCGTAAGCCGTGAGCCGTGAGCCGTGAGCCGTGTACCGTGAACGGACTACGGAATACGGACAACGGAATACGGAATACGGAATACATTTCTTCCTTGTGCAGCACCGGCATTGTGCCGAATGTGTTAAAATGGCCGTCATGAATCAGACAAAATCACTTATCATCATTGGCGGCGGGTTGGCCGGAACAGAGGCGGCATGGCAGGCGGCAGAGCTTGGCGTGCCGGTAAAGTTGTTTGAGATGCGTCCCCGGCAGCAAACCCCTGCCCATGTTACTGACAAATTGGCAGAACTGGTATGCAGCAATTCGCTTGGTTCGGATTTGCCGCATAAAGCCCCCGGTCTTTTGAAAGCGGAACTGCGTGGTTTGGGTTCGCTGATATTGGCTTGTGCCGAAAAAGCGGCCGTTCCGGCGGGTTCTTCTTTGGCTGTAGACCGGGAACTGTTTGCTTCGCTGGTTACGGAAAAAATTGAAAAGCATCCGTTGATAGAATTAGTGCGGGAGGAGGTAACGGCCGTGCCCGATACACCCACCATCATCGCCAGCGGCCCCCTTACTTCATCCGCCCTCACACAAGCGATCAGCCGGTTGACCGGGCAGGAACACCTCTACTTTTATGATGCCGTTTCGCCCATTGTCAGCTACGAAAGCATAGACATGACAGTTGCCTTCCGGCAGTCCCGCTATGACAAAGGCGAACAGGAAGAAGGCGACTATATCAACTGCCCCATGACCAAAGAAGAGTACGACCGTTTTGTAACGGCCGTTCTCTCCGCCGAAACCATCACCCTGAAACAGTTCGAGCAAGATGATCCGCACTTTTTTGAGGGGTGTATGCCCATAGAGGCCATTGCCCGCCGGGGAGAAAAGGCGTTGGCGTTTGGCCCCATGCGGCCTGTTGGCCTGATTGACCCGCGTACCGGGAAACGGCCGTATGCCGTCGTTCAGCTTCGCCAGGACAATTTAGTCGGCTCCCTTTACAACATCGTCGGCTTCCAGACAAACTTAAAATGGGGTGAACAGAAGCGCGTCCTGCGCCTGATTCCCGGCCTGGAAAACGCCGAATTTCTGCGCTATGGCATGATGCACAGAAACACCTACATCAACGCCCCCCAGCTTTTGCACCCCACCATGCAGTACCGGGGACGGGCAGACCTCTTTTTTGCCGGGCAAATCACCGGCGTAGAAGGGTACATGGGCAATGCCGCCACTGGTTTGCTGGCTGGCATAAACGCCGCCCGGCTGCTTAATGGGCAAATGCCCGTCATTATGCCCACCACCACCATGCTGGGCGCACTTTGCCACTACGTAACCCATGCCTCCGCCAAAGAGTTTCAGCCTATGAAAGCCAACTTTGGCCTGTTGCCTAAACCGGAGCATGATTTACCCAAATCTGAGCGGTATGTGTGGTACAAAGACAGAGCACTGACGGCCATGCGCCGTTTTACAAGGGCGGCTGAAATCCGCTACAATCGCGAAGCCGCTGAAAATACTCAATCGCTAATCGTCAATCGCTAATCGTCAATCGTTAATCGTCAATCGTTAATCGTCAATCGTTAATCGTCAATCGCCAAAGAGGTATCCAGTTCGTTGTTAGCAAAGCTCAAGCAG
>CAZRIB010000312.1:0-5107 GCA_964600035.1 uncultured Ardenticatenaceae bacterium
TAAGTTCGACAAATATAGTGTAGGGGTAGTTGTAAACTATGTCTAGCAGAAAAAATGGAATGAAAAGAAACAAGAAAGCGACAACCCGTTTGCCTTTGTAGGTTAAATCATGGATGATTTCAGGGAAAAGGAGCGTTAAATCATATGAAGCAGTTGTTTGTTTATCACCCTGAAGTTGCTGAAGCGTTGGAGAGTGGCAAACCGGTTGTCGCATTGGAAAGTACGGTTATTACGCATGGTTTGCCGTATCCTGAAAATGTGAAAACGGCCGTATCCATGGAAACGGCCGTGCGCAAAGGCGGCGCCATTCCGGCCACCATCGCCATCATTCAGGGAAAAATACACATCGGACTCACCCCAGACCAAATTGAGCAGTTAGGGCAGCAGCCACGAGAAAGCGTGCGCAAATGCAGCCGCAAAGACCTGCCAATTGCCCTGGCAAAGCAAGAAAACGGCGCAACCACCGTTGCCGGCACCATGATTTTGGCACACATGGCAGGCATTCCCATTTTTGCCACAGGCGGCATTGGCGGCGTCCATCGCGGCCACCCGTTCGACATCAGCGCCGACCTCACCGAGTTGGGGCGCACACCAATCGCCGTTGTCAGCAGTGGGGCTAAATCCATTCTGGACTTACCTGCCACTCAGGAAGTTTTGGAAACCAACGGCGTGCCCATTATCGGGTATGAAACAGATGAAATGCCCGCTTTTTTTGCCCGCAGCAGCGGCCTGCCGGTTACAGCCCGCGTAGATTCTCCGCAGGAAGCAGCGGCCATCATTCACGCCAGAAAAGCATTGCAGTTACAAAGCGGCATTCTCCTCACCGTGCCTGTACCGCAGGCGCACGCAGCCGATGGCGAAAAAATGGAGGCAGCGATTCAACAGGCTGTGCAGGAAGCGGACGCACAAGGTATTCATGGCCCTTCGGCAACGCCCTGGCTGCTCAGCCGGGTGGCCGCCCTGACAGGCGGCGAAAGTATGCAGGCAAATGTGGCGCTGCTGCAAAATAACGGCCGTATCGCCGCTCAAATCGCCGTTCAGCTATCCCAACTCCATTAACCAACCATTGGCAAACTTCTGTCCTATCGTTTAATCCTGGGCGAATCGGTATAATGGGCTAGATAACAACTTGCGATCAACCTTCACAATTCTGCCCGCAAACCAATCTAGCCCGACCGATCGTCCACAATAATCGTTACACAAACAAAAATTATCTGATTCTTGAGACAAACACGTTTCATGGCGAATAAAATTGACGACAAAATCCGCAAAGAAATATCAAAGTTAAGCTGGCAGATAACGGCCGTTCTGTTTATTTTCTTCCTGCTGCTGCTCGTTGCTTTCTATTTCATCCTGACCGGCGTATTTGGCAGCCCCATGCAAACATGGCTGCCCGAAATGGGCATCGCCGGCTTCATCTTTCTGCTTGCCATTGCCACCACATTCACCCTGCTAGACAAACTGGGCGAACGCACACTGCGCAACACACTTAACGGCCTTCTACGCGAACTAAAAGATTTACGGGCGGCCAACAAACGAGCAGAATCCTTACAAAAAATGGCTTCTGTTTTGCGGGCAACCCTCAGCTTTGAGCGCGTGGTAGAAGAAGCACTCAACGTCATCAGCGTAGGTATGCAAGAATCCGGGATTCCTCGCCAATCGTTGGTAGGGGCAGTCTTTCTGTTTAATGGCGGCGGCCTTATTCCTGTTGCCGCCAGCAGGCTAACCCACAAAGATTTGCAGCAAATTCTCCCCGGGCAAAGTGGGGCGCTGGCAGATGCCATGTCTCAAGCCGAAATTGTCGTTACCCATGCCCCCCGGCAAGACCCGGAACTACGCAGCATTGTCGCGTTCCAAAATTGCACAACTGTTGCCATTATTCCTTTGCGGGCGGGTTTCCAAATTTATGGGGCAATGGTCATTGGTTCCACAATGGAAGTGGATTTTGACCCCGACCATTACAAGCTCTTCCTGGCAGTTGCGGATCAGGCAGTTATTGCCCTGCAAAACGCACAGCTTTATCAGGAACTGGAAGATGAAAAGAAACGGCTAATTGAAGCCGATGAGGAAGCACGCAAAGAGCTGGCACGCGATTTGCATGACGGCCCAACGCAAACGATTGCCGCCATCGCCATGCGGGTCAATTTTATCAAGACACTGGTCAGCCGTGATCCGCAACAAGCAATTGAAGAATTGATAAAGGTTGAAGAGCTGGCCAAGTCTACCTCTAAAGAAATTCGAGGCATGTTGTTTACGTTACGGCCGTTAGTGCTGGAAACACAAGGACTCAAAGCGGCCGTAGAAACCCTCATCAAGCGCATGAAAGAAAACGACGGCCTGAATGTGCGCCTTGTCGGCGGAGAATATGCTGACCTGATTTCAGACAAAGCTCAAAGTGTCGTTTTCTCCATTGTAGAAGAAGCACTAGGGAACGCGCGTAAATATTCCAAAGCCAAGTTAATTGAAGTCCGTTTTTGGCAGGAAGACAACCTCTTTGTAGCCCGTGTTCAGGATGACGGCGTGGGGTTTGACACGCAAGATGTCAACCGTGACTACAGCAGCCGGGGCAGTTTGGGCATGGTCAATATGCGCGAACGAGCTGACCGTGTCAACGGTTCACTGCGGGTAGAGTCGGAGCCTGGACGGGGAACAAGTGTGACGCTTGTTGTACCGCTTGATAAACACGGCCGTAACGCCCCCCAACGAGTAAACCACCACCGTTAACCACATGTCTGCCCGACGTGTCCATCATTCTTTTTGGCTGCTGGCCGCTGTGCAGGTGGCCGCCGCCCTTATTTTGGCACGATGGATGCCGTTACGGCCGTATGCAGCCGCCGCGCCTCTACCAGACATCCGCACATTTTCCCCCAGCCTCGCCAGCGGATTCGCCTATTTCACCCTGTTCAGCCTCATGTTTGCCGGCTGCCTTTTAGCTTACAAAGCCATTCAACGACAGGCCCCCCATTTTACCTTGCCCGCCATCTTGGCCGTTTCCTTTCTGGTTGGCCTCATCTTCATGCAAACATTTCCCATCAACGCCACCGATGTTTACCGCTATGTCATTCGCGGCCGGATTAGCAGCGTATACGGGCAAAGCCCTTATACCGTCGCCCCATCCGACATTCCGGACAGCGACCCTTTTGCCGCAATGGCCGGTGAATGGAAGGGAGCTACGTCGCCTTATGGCCCATTGTGGGAAATAACAGCAACGGCCGTTACGGCCGTCACCCGCGACAATTTACTCAGCGGCCTTTACGCCTTCAAAGCCCTGGGTTTACTGCTCTTTTTAGCCACGAGCTGGCTCATCTGGCAAATAAGCGGCCATAACCTGGGCAAAACCGTTCTTTGGGCATGGAACCCTGCCTTGTGGCTCATGTTTGTGGTAGACGCACACAATGACGTGCTGATGCTGTTTTGGCTGCTGCTGGGGGTATGGTTGTGGCGGCGCGGCCATATGACCGGCGGCTTTTTGGTGATGGTGTTGGGCGCATTGACCAAACCGATTGGTCTGCTGCCGCTGCCTTTTTTTTGGCTGGCGGCGTGGCGAAATTTACCCAATAACCGGATGCGGTTCCGGTTTGGGGCAGTGACGGCGGCAGGCACGGCCGTTTTAACAATACTCGCCTTTTTGCCCTTTGGCAGCCCATTCGCTTTGGTGCAAAGGCTGATGCAAGAAGCCAGCAGCGGCACAAGTTTTTCACCCGTCACTTTGATGATGCTGCTTAACCTGAAATGGCAAGGCCCCCTTACTCTGACACTGCTCAACCGGCTGGCTGTTGCCGGGTTTGGCCTGTTTGCTCTCTGGCTGGCCTGGCGCACGTGGCACGGCCGTTCCCCTTTGGCCGCCGCAGCCGATATTTTCATTGCTTATGTGTGGCAGGCGTTGAGTTTTCGCATCTGGTACACCACATGGCCGCTGGCTTTTTTGCTGTTGGATGAAGGGGAGGATACAGGAAACGGCCGTTTAACACCGCGCCAGCAAAGCGGTTTATGGCTGCTGTACATGGCACAAATCTCCGTTCTCATCTACGGCCACTTGCGCGTCTATGCCCTGGGCGGAGATTATTTATGGGCACACTTGATTGGTGTCCCGATGGTATTTGTCTTCCCCTGGCTGTTGGCAGAGCGGCGTTAGAGATTGGAGATTAGGGATTATCTACTTGCCATCACGTTTAATCGCCAATCTCCAATTACCAATTACCAATTACCAATCAACCGTTTTTTTATGTTTCTCTTCCCGCAATTCCCGATAGCCGATATTGACCCTGGCCCCAAACACAAAAATTAAGCCGCTAAAATACGTCCACGTTAAAAAAGCAGTAATCGCGGCCAATGACCCATACACTAAATTTGACCGGTTCACATAACCCGTTACAAAATCCAGAAAAAAGTATTTTGCGACTTCCCAAAGCAGACCGCCAGCAATTGCCCCCGGCACAACATCGCGCCACCGCAGTTTAATATGTGGCAGGTAGTAATAAAGCAAGCCAAACAGCACCACATCCAGCAGCAGGTACAAAAGTTGGGTCATCCAAAAACGGATCAGTTCTTCACCGGGCAAGGCAATAACATTTAACACGGTCACAACGGTGTCACTTACTGTCGAAGCCAAAAGGAGCAAGCTGCTAATAATCAACACCAGTCCCATTGCCAGGCCACGATGCCGCCAGACGGAACGGCCGTATTCCACCCCCCACAACTTATCCATCGCATTGGTAAGCACACCAAAAATGTTAGAAGCAGACCAAAGCAGCATCAAAACGGCCGTTCCCGTTATCGGCCCACGAGAAGAGACGATACGCTGCAAATTTTCACCCAGCAGCACACCAAGCCCCGGCGCCGCAAATTCCAACTGCGACACAATTTCACTTTCTGCCGCCAGCGGATCCAGCCACACACTGGCAATCGCCACAGTCAACAGCGTCAGCGGAAACAAGGAAAACAGCGCATAATAACTGATTGCCGCCGACAGCAAAGACGTTTCCCTGGAAAAAGAATCCCATCCCGCTCGCCATAACAATTTTACCCAGCCCAACAGCCCAAATTGAGGCAGCGTCAAAAGCTGTTTTTGTAATTTACGTAATTGCTGCATAGAAATTCCCATTAT
>CAZRIB010000313.1:0-5084 GCA_964600035.1 uncultured Ardenticatenaceae bacterium
AACGCTTACATTGGCAGTTGGGGCGTTTGGGTTACAAAATGCTGGCTAACCGGCGAATGCCTTCCACAATTTCCGCTTCTGTGAGGCCGCTAAACCCCAGCAAAATGGCGGGTGGGCCGGGCTGCAAAAAATAGGGTGCTGCCGGATAGATGCCTACACCGACTTTTTCTGCCTGGGCAACGGCCGTTTCCTCATCCCACCCCGTTGGCAAAAAAACCATCACATGCAGCCCTGCCGGTTCAGAAACAAATGACACCCTGTCCCCCAAATAATGCCTCAGCGCATCCACCAACGCCTGCCGCCGACGGCCGTATGCCACCCGCAAATGATGCAAATGTCGGTCAAAATGCCCCTCCGCAATAAAATCGGCAACGGCCGCCTGAGTCAGCGTGGGCGCACCCCGGTCTACCAGCCCCTTGGCCAGAATAAACGGCCGTACCAGCACCTCCGGCAGCACCACATACGCCAACCGCAGCGCCGGAAACAACACCTTGGAAAACGTTCCCAGGTAAATAACCTGATCCCCCTCATCCAAAGACTTCAGCGCCGATAACGGCCGTCCATCATAACGCAGCTCCCCATCATAATCATCCTCCACCACAAACGCCCCCTGTTGGCGTGCCCAACGCAGCAAAGCCAGCCGCCGCGCCAACGGCATCGCCCCCCCACGCGGAAACTGATTAGACGGCGTGACAAACGCCAACACCGCCTCACTATCCGGCGCAATCAACGCCGTGCAAAAACCATCATCATCAACCGGCACAGGCGTCAGGCGTGCCCCATGCGCCTGAAACAACGCCGCCGCATCTGCATACCCCGGCGACTCCATCAACACCTCATCCCCCGGCTCCACCAAAAGCCGCAAAAGCATGTCCAGCGCCTGCTGTGCCCCATTGACAATGACCACCTGCTCCGGCTGGCAAACAATGCCCCGCCAATGGGCCAGTCTGTCTGCCAATGCCTGCCTGAGCGGGTAAAAACCGGCCGCAGAGCCGTAGCGAGATAACATCACATCATCTGTACTCAAGTAGCGTGCCAGCAGTTTGCGCCAAATGTCATAAGGAAAAATGTGGGGAAAGGAACGGCCGAATCCAAAATCAATCTCCGGGCGCGGCTGCCCGCGCACAGCCCTCTCTTTGGCCGATAAAATACGCCTGCCCCACGCTGTTAAACGCGGTGTAAACGGCCGTTCATCCTCAAAAACAGCCCCCTGCCCCACATCTGCCACAAACGTCCCTGCCCCGCGCTTACCCGTTACAAACCCCTCCGATTGCAGCCACGCATAAGCCTGCGCCACCGTCACCCGCGACACGCCCAGCATCCGGGCCAACTCCCGGCTGGGCGGCACTTTGTCTCCGGCTTCCCATTCTCCAGACAGTATTAAGCCGCGAATTTGGCGGTATAATTGCCAATACATTGGCTCTGGAGCCTGCGGATCTAATTGAATCATCGTTCCGATATTAGCCACTTGCGGTAAAATCCTTATCCGTTTAGCATAGATGTACAGTAAGTATAGATAATAACCAGTAACCAATCACCAGTCCCAGTTATTCATCCATACAAATCAACAATCAGGTCAAAAAACGATACGGCCGTTACCCATCCTACACAATACCACCTTACAAAATCGAGACAATTATGCCTTATCGAAGCAGCGACAAAACACGACAAAAAAAAGATGCCAAACGAACAGCCATGATGCAGGCTGCGGTGCAAGTTTTTGCCGAAAAAGGCTACTACGCTGCCACCATCCGGGACATTGTCAAACAGGCTGGTGTCGCCATCGGCACGTTTTACTTTTACTTTCCAGACAAGGAAACGTTGTTTGTGCATTTATATGAAGAAACGGCCGAATTCATTTTGCACACCATTCGTCAGGCTATCAACAGCCGTTCTGTTTTTTCCAAACAAGTCATCGCCGCTTTACAGGCCTATGCCAACATCGCCGTTTATGAACCGGCCATAGTGCAGCTTTTGCTGGTAGGCGGCATTGGGGCTGTGCCGTCATTAAACAGCAAACGCATCGCTTTTCGGCAGCAGTTGACCGCCGTTTGGCAGCGCCCCATAACGGCCGTTATTGAAAACGGCCAGGCCACCCCGCAAAATGCCCAAAGAACCGCCGAAGCATTCATCGGCGCCATTGATGAAGTCATCTTAAACCTGATCAGCTACCCAGACCCGGAAGATGAAGCCCCCGCAGCCGTTCAGGAACTGGCAAACCTGCTGCTCCGCATGGTCGGGTACAGCGGACATTGATAACTGCCCCCTATGACACGCCAAAACAAACCCTCGCAAGCCAGCCGTACAACCAAACCGCCTTACGAGCAAAACATTTCTGAAAATGATGCCCCGCTTATTTCGCAAATCGCTGCCCGGCTTATACAAATGCCCGTGGTTTGGCCAAATGACGATCTGCACTGGGTGCTGCTGCACATTGGGCAGGCTGTTGACGCGGAGCAGGTACGTCTTTATGTGCCAGAGGGGGATTCTCTGGTGTGTACTGCAAAGTGGCAAACAGACTCTGATAAAGAAGTAACTGATGAGTGGCATGAACGGCCGTTAACCACACTGCCCATCTGGCAGCAGTGGCAAACCCAGCCAGAACCCATTTTTTATACCGCTCAAAATACACCCGACCACTGCCCTCTGTCCGGTGTACAGGCTTGTGGACTGATTCCTCTGGTATCTAACCAAACGGTTGTGGGGGCATTGGTTGTTTTGTCTGCAAAAGAGGAAGCAAATTGGGCGGAAACGGCCGTTTCCTTCCTGCAAACCATTTCCCCACTGCTGGCCGCCGCCTGCCAAAAACACCAGCAAGAGAAAAGAACACGCCTCAGCCAAAAAATAGGCCACGCCCTGCTGGCTGCCTATCAGCCAGACCCTCTTCTCACAGAAGCCATCACGCTTTTAACCACACAACTGCAATACAGCCGTGTCCACATTTTTCTACCGCATCCCAAATTTTTCCACATTCCCTCATTACCCGATAACCCGATCGCATTTGCCCAGGCTGCCGCATTAGAAACAGACCCGGCAGCCATTAAACAAACCACTATCTCGTTGAAAGAACTGCCCTTGCCGGCGGCCAAGGCGTTTGCCACACAAGAACCGCAGTGGGTCACCATTGAAGAGAAACGGCCGTCTGCCACAACCTCCCGCGTAGAAGCCGCCATCCCCCTACAGCACCAAAATCAGCTTCTGGGCGTTCTCTTTGTGCATGTCCCCCCAGAGTTTGCCCCCTTCCCGGATGAACAAATCCGGTTAAACAGGTTGGGAGAACAACTGGCCGCCGCCCTGCACCATACACGCTGGTTTGTGCTTGGTCATGATCAATTTCTTTCCGCCAAAATGCAGCTAGCCCAAAGAAAAAAGTTGACGCAGGCCAGCCGGGAAATTTTGGCAGCACTGGATGAAAGAGAACTGTGGGGAGCAATGCAGCGATCAATCAAAAAGATGCTGGGCGCACCCAAAACGGCCGTTTTCCTCTACAACGCCCAAACCAAACAGTTCACCTGTCCCTATGCCCATGGCCTCTCCACCAAATTCATCACCAACCTCAACCGCCATTTCGACAGCCTGCCAGACGGCCAAATCATCGAATCAGGACAACCCATTATCATTGATGATGTGCAAACAGATCCCCGCATCAGGCGGCTGCGGCACGAAATGATTTACGAAAATATCCTGTCCTATGCGGTGCTGCCCTTGCCAGCACCCCAGGGTGTATTTGGGGCAGTGACCGTTTACCGTAAGGAAACACGGCCGTTTACCCCCAACGACATCGAAACCGGCACTACCCTCGCCACCATCATCTCCATTGCCTTCCAAAACATCCGCTTCTTCCAGGAAATCAGCCAGGCACTCACCCGCGAAAGAAGCCTCAACCAAATGGCGCAAACCCTCAACAGCACCCACGACATGCCCACCATCCTTTCCAGCGTCATCCGCCTTTCCTCAGAACTGCTCGATGCCCATTCCGGCATACTTGGCCTTATCATCGACAACCAAATCATCACCTACTACCCCTACAACCTGCCCACCACCATCCACCTGCGCCCCGTGCCCAAAAGCCAAAGCGCATCCTGGTATCTCATCGAAACCGAAAAAACAATCCGGCTAGACCAATACACCCAACACCCCCGCGCCCAACACCAATGGGTTCGGGCAGGCGCACAAGCCTATCTGGGTGTCGTCATTCGCGCAGGCGAAAACATTTTAGGCACATTAGAATTTTTCCGCTTTAATGCCGAAGCCCCTTTCAGTGAACGAGATCAACAACTCGCCAATGCCATCGCCTTGCAAGCTGGCATCGCCATTCAAAATGCCCGCCACTTTGCAGAAGCCGAACAAAGGGCTACAGCTCTGGCCAATGCGCTGGCACGCCAGGAAGAACTGGACAACCTGAAAAACGCATTCATCCAAAACGTTTCTCATGAACTGCGCACGCCTTTGGGATTGATTTATGGCTATGCCGAATTACTGGAAAGCTCAATGGATAAAAACCTGGACGATGCCCAAAAGCAGGCTGTCCAAATAATCGCCCGCCGCACGCGGATGCTGTCCCATCTGGTAGAAGATTTATCCGCTTTGCTGGCCGCCGAAACACAAGAATTTCGGCGTGAACTGCTGTCTCCCATCCAACTGCTCCATTCAGTTCTGGCAGATTACAAAATTCAGGCAGAAGAAATGGACATTCAATTAACGGCCGAAATTGCCGACAAAGTACCATTTATTCAGGGCGATCCCACCCATTTACGCCGGGTGTTTGACAATTTACTTTCCAACGCCTTCAAATACACACCGGCTGGCGGGCGCGTCACATTGAGGATGTGGGCAGAGGGGATGGATGTGTTTGCAGAAGTAGAAGATACCGGCCCGGGTATTGCCCAATCACACCTGCACCGTATTTTTGAGCGGTTTTACCAAATTACAGATGGCACAACCCCCAGAAAAAAGGGAACCGGGTTGGGTTTGGCACTGGTTAAAGAAATTGTGGAAGCCCACAGGGGGCGTGTTTCTGTGCGCAGCACGCTTAACAAGGGCACAACGTTTACCATTTCTCTGCCCGGTGTTTCTCTGGAGCA
>CAZRIB010000314.1:0-5077 GCA_964600035.1 uncultured Ardenticatenaceae bacterium
CCGTAGGGTGAACACTGCTTGACCGGGGATCTATCCTCGTGTAGCATTCAAGATTGTGAACGCCAAAATGACTTTCCTAAAAAATTCATCCCGTCTGCGTTCACCCGCGTCTTTTTTCAAAAGTGTAAAGAATAAGCCATGAAAAAATCTGCCCTCTCCTATATTACCTTGACGCTGTTTATGCTGGTCGTCGTGATGACCTCGGCTTTTTTCTTTTTGTACCAAAGCTGGCGCACCGTCGCAGACAAGGCCGCATTAGCCGAAACGGCCGCTGCCACCCGTGATGCCGCTGAAGCCCAACTGGCCGCAGCCATTAACGACGTGGAAGCCCTGGATGCCCAATTATTCACCAGCCAGCAAGAAGTTGAACGGCTGGATGCAGACCTGGCGGCAGCACAGGCAACCCTGGCACAATTCGCCGCCCAATCTGAGGATGAAGCGACTCGTATTCTCATTGTTAACCCACAAAACGATGCCAAACTCACCGTTGGCGAACCCATCGACATCATCGCTGTTGTCATTGATGCGGCCGGTATTTCGGCCGTTGAGCTAACAATGGGAGATGAGGTACGGCGGCTGCCTGTTAATGATACGCCGGTCTACATAGCCAGAGAAACGTGGACACCTGCTGCCGCTGGCAGCACGACGGTAACCGTCACCGCAACAATTAGCGACGGCCGTATAACAGAACCGGTCTCAATTGACATAACAGTGGAAGAAGCCCCCCAGGCCATACCGCTAAACGCACCCTCAGCCAATGTCCAGCAAGCCCCTCCCCAGGAGGCAGCCATCGCCGCCGTGGCGCTAACAGATACGGAAACCATTCCAGTGGGTGAACCTGTTTCGCTTGTTATTTTTGTGGCAGATAGTGTGGGGATAACGGCCGTTGAAGTAGGCATAGACGGCACAACAAACAACTTTGTGGCAGATGGGCAAACAGTTGCCGTTTTTCGGACAGAATGGACACCAGCAGAAGCAGGAACATTTGATGTGACTGTCACGGCCGAAAATGTAGACGGCCGTCTCACCACAACCAATGTTTTGACAATTACCGTCTCAGAAGATTCTTAAAGAATGGATGAATAGAGCAAAGCGGTTGAGCCCGCGTCCAGCCTGCCAGCCGCTCTTTTAAAATGGGCAAATGACTTTCATCATACGCCTGCAATCTCTACGTCATCCACAATCCCAACAACCACAGCCCGAACAGGAGCGACTTTCTTTTTCAGGACTTGCCGCGCCCCATTGCCTTCGTCCAGCACCAGAACACGGTCACCAACGCCCGCCTGTACCATATCAACACAAATGTCGTAATGGCCTGTCGGCTGGCCGGATGTGTCTAATTTGTCAACAATGAGCAATTTACGGCCGTAAAAAGCTTCATGCTTAATGGTTGCTACAACTGTTCCACTGACCTGTCCAATGTACATAAGCCGCTCCACAGGCAAAGTTGAAAAAGAGATACAGTCATCATCAATCCATCGATGATGCATGTATTGTCCATCAACGGCCGTTTCTGTCAACCAGCTTGATTGCACCCAATCATTTTGCTATTCTGGCATCATTCATCATCAGTTGGACTATTTACGAATTACGAACTACGGATACTATATGGGCATTCACTTTTTAGGGGCAGTAGGCATCGGGCTGGTTTGGGGCTGGCTCATTGGACTGGTTGGCAGCCCTCTGGCACGGCCGTCCCGCAACACCATTCCCACTACGCTCTCCACCCTTCTCGTAACAGCCCTCATTTGGTGGCAATTTCACCTAGTGCTGCCCTTTTTGGTAACGGCCGTACTCACCCTTACCATCCAACAAACAATCATCACCCATCCATCATCAATTATCAATCGCTAATCGACAATTTTCCTGGAGGATCAACATGGAAAACCCTGCAACAACCATCCAACTCATCGGTGCAGCAAGCTTTGGTGCAGTCATCGGCTGGCACGTTTACTACACCAACCGCTACCGCAAAGAAGAAGTCCAATTTAGCGACCTTGTCACCCTCATCGGCATCATTGGCGGCGGCGGCATACTCACCCTCTTCCCCGCCGGCTCAGACCTGTTTGGCGCATACGGCATCGGGCTGGCCATCGGCTTCTTTGGCTACTTCATCAGTCTGCTCATCATGGTCAGCCGCACCGACAACTTTAACATAGACTGGTTCCTGGACGGCCGTCGCAAAAAGCCCACCAAATCACAAACAACCAGCGGCAGCCGCAAAACCACCACCGCCATGGGGTCACCCGAACAAGAAAATGATGATGACAGCGAAACCACATCCGACCGTCCCAGCCCCATTGGGTAATCTCCAATCTCAAATCCCTAATCTCTAATTTGCCCATGAACATATCCCTGCTCAAACAAATTATCTCCCGCCTGCTGCAAGACCCAGACTTTCGGCGTTTATTTTTTGCCGACCCAATTGCCGCCCTGGCAGAATATGAACTAAGCGACACAGAAGAAGCGTACCTGCTTGACATAACCGACGACATTACCCTTCAAGAAGCAGCCGCCGCGCTGGTCGTTGGCGACAAAATACGCGGCGAAGATACTCTGGAAGAAACGGCCGTTTCCCCTTCCCCCACACCAGAAGGCCAGCTCGTCAGCACAGGCTTCGCCACCGCCGACCAACCCGCCACCCCCATCGACAAACAAATCCCCCTGGCCACTGCCGCCAGCCACTACTTCTGGGTAGAAATTGGCGCACCCGTTACCGGCTCCATCGAAACCAGCCGCGTGCCACTGCCTGACGACCTGCCAGACGGCGCAGAGCTGCAAATTGCCCTCTTTCCCTTTCAAAATGAACTCGTCCTTACCGAAGGGCAGGATGTTGGCCTCATGCGGTTGGCGGCGGGCGGTCAGGCAGAAGTCAGCCAACATGCCGCCATTCCACCAGCCCTGAACGGCCGTGACACCGACATCCTCAACCACCGCCTCTTCTTTCCCGTGCAAACACCGGCCACACCGGGCACATACCGCCTGCGCTGTAACATCTACTTCCAACAGCTTCTGCTGCAATCCCGGCTCGTCACCGTGCAAGTAACCGAAAATCCATCCCCACAAACTGAACCAGCCCTGCGCGCCGACATGGATTACGCACTCTCCAGCCTGCGAAACGGCCGTCAACTGGCAGACATTCCCCCAAACACCCTCAGCATCATGCTTAACGACAACGGCGGCGGCACACACGGCTTCCGCTTTTTTGGCACAGACCAGGCCGAACTGTTCAAAAACGACGTCACCCTGGACGGCAACACCCTGCAATCCCTTATCCAAAAAGGCAGGCGTGCCCTGCGCGTGGCCGCCTGGGGCGACGATGGCCCTTTTACCGCTCAAAAAGCCTACAAATACGCCGGTGCGCCCAACTTGCAGCGCCTCAAATCCGACCTCATTTACCTGGCACGCCGCGGTGTTGAATTTTATGCCGCCATCGCCGGAGACATAGCCGGAGCCGGTGGCCGCAAACAGCGCCAATTACGCCAACTGCTGCGCCCGGCTGGCCGCATCCAGATAGCCACCAAAGAAAATGCCCGCCTGCTTGTGCCCAGCGCCATCATCTACGATTACAAACTGGATGCCAACCTGCCGGAAGATCAGTACACGCTCTGCGATGCTTTTGTAGCCGCCCTGCAAGACGACAAACCGCTGGCTGATACAGCCTGTTTTCAAGGCCAATGCCCCCATGCCGATGAGCTGACGACTGTTTGCCCCAGTGGTTTTTGGGGATTCCGCCATGAAATTGGGCTGCCGGTTTCCGTTGAACCGGGACAGGATGCACCCGCCACCATCCCCATGCCAGACGGCCGTTCCCGGCTAACCCTTTCCATCTGCACAGACCCCAATTTTGTGCTGCGAGATGCCCACTTACAACACCTGCAGCAATTTGGTCTGGAGTGGCAGTTGGCCGATACCCGGGACGAAACCTTGTCGCTGCTAAAAACGGCCGATTCCCAGGTCGTCTACTTTTATTGTCATGGCGGCGAAGCCGATGAAGTCCCCTACATTCTGGTCGGCGACCCCCATACTGAAACAGGCATCACAGCCGACAATCTGGACGCATACGACATTTACTGGGAACCGCCCCGCCCCCAGCCGCTGGTTTTCATCAATGGCTGTCACACAGCCGCCCTGGAACCAGACAAGGCACTGGATTTTGTTACCGGCTTTGTTCGCACGTCTGAAGCCGCCGGTGTCATTGGCACAGAAATTACGATTTTTGAAGCGATTGCCGTTGCCTTTGCTGAAGAATGTTTGCGCCGGTTTGTGGTTGAACAAGAGCCATTGGGAACGGCCGTTCGCCAGGCGCGGCTAAACATGCTCAAACAAATGAACCCCTTGGGCCTTGTGTACATTCCTTACGCCATGCCCGGACTGCGGCTGGCAAAACCCCCTGCCGCCCCAACAGACGAACCGTAACGACTCATCAGGATTTCACGGGGATTAAGAAAAATCTGCGTAAGCGTTCAGCTATTAGCATTTCAGCTTGTCAGCCTTTTTCTAAAGCAATGACCTATTGATTAGGTTAGCCAAACACACCGCATTTTTATTTGAATCTTGCCCCGATTAACAACTTTTAGCCAAACGCCGTGAAGCTGACTGGCTGACTGGCTGAACGCTTACCAGAAAGAAGGTGAAAAATGAACCAACCAGATACAACAGTTGCAGAAATTATAGCCGCCGAACGCGCCTGGGTTGAAGCCCACCGCCATCTCAACCTGGATGCGCTGGAATGGCTCATGGCCGATGATTATGTGGCTATTTGGGAAGACGGCACAGTTGTCAATAAAAAAACTGAATTGGCCGCCTACCGCACAGACCGTTACTGGGAAAGTGTAGAAAGTGACGAGTATGATGTGCGTGTGTTTGGCGAAACGGCCGTTCTTATCGGGCGCTGGCGTGCAAAAGGTGTCAACAACGGACACCCATTTGATTACACGGCACGCTTCTTATCGGTCTATGTGTGGAGAGACGGCCGTTGGCAAATCGCCACCTCCCAATCCACCCCTATCCGCCACGACCCTGCCGCCGCAAATACCAGGTAATCGTTACCAAAACCACGACAGCCCCCAACACC